>NZ_ABCK01000023.1 GCF_000170755.1 Lentisphaera araneosa HTCC2155 | reverse complement strand
CCCGCAGCAAGCAAAGGGACTAGAAGTAGGCAATCTTTATGGGCTTAACAAATCAAGAATTAAAGCTTTTGGATCTTAACATTTATAAGAGGACTTAAATCAACTCGGGGAATAATGCGGGCGAGCCGCCCGCGCGCCCAGGAAAGAACATCAAACAAGATAAAGAAGCTTCCATGAGTCATTAAGCATCAAAACCAAGTGAAAAATCCAGATATTTCTTATTTATGATCAGCTAAGATTCTTATTTATTTAAATTGTAGCACGCAAGATTGTATACTTAAGGCGTATTAACTAAGTAGTTAATTAAATTATTAGGAGCCTCTATGCTAAAAAAACTTATCGCCTTTACTTGCCTGGCCGCTTGTTCATTTGCTGCCGACAAGGCCAAAGTCATCCTCATTGCCGGACAAGATAGTCACGGACCCGGAGACCACGAATTCCTTGCGGGTTGTACCATCCTTAAAAATAAACTCGATAAAACGATGGGCGATAAGATTGAGACTCTCCTCATTGATCAAAACAAGTGGCCTTCTGATAACAAAGTGTTTGAAGATGCCGATGCCATTGTGATTTACTCTGACGGCCTAGGGCGTCACCCCATTAAAGATAAGCAAGCCTTTATTGGCAAACTCATGGACAAAGGCGTAGGCTTGGCAATGATGCACTTTGCTTGCGATGTGCCCAAAGGCGAACAAGGCGAGAACTTCAAAAAATGGATTGGCGGTCATTACGAAACGCGTTGGTCCACTAATCCCCACTGGACTTGTGATTCCATTCTCCACAAAACCCACCCCATCTCCAAGAGCGTAAAAAACTTTTCAGTCAACGATGAATGGTACTTCAATATGCGTTGGGCCGATGAGCCTTTCCACACAGAGATCCTAAAGGGTGTACCAGATAAAATAGCGCGCTCGGGCAAGAGCTCTCACCCCCGCGGTCCCTATCAGCATATTGTTGAGGCAGAAGGTCGTGAAGAAACTTTACTTTGGTGCGTGGAACGCAAAGATGGCGGTCGTGGCTTTGGTTTTACCGGTGGTCACAATCACGAAAACTGGCAAAATGATGAATACCGCAAACTCATTCTCAACGCCATCGTGTGGCTGGCAAAAGTCGAAGTCCCCGAGGGTGGTGTTCCGTCAGTCACTCCCACGGATGCCGAACTCCATCACATGACCAAAGCCGATCGTGGTGCTGTAAAAAAGAAAAAAGCCCCCAAGAAAGTCGCCAAAACTAGCTCAAAAAAAACCTCTTTCCTCTATCACAGTAAAATCCTAAAAAAAGATCAATTCGTAGAGATCTCAGTCAATTTAAAAGGACGCAAAACCTTTGCCCTCTTTAATGGCGACGGTGGCGACAACATCAATTTTGACCACGCTATTTGGATTAATCCACGCCTCCTTGGCCCCAAGGGAGAACTCCCACTCAGCAAAATCAAATGGACTCAGGCTCAGGCCGGCTGGAAAGCTCCACAATTAGGAAAAACTGCTGAAGGTAAGGATTATCTTATTAATGGCAAAAAAATCACTAACGTCATTGGCACGCATGCCGCCAGTTCCATAGAATACAAAATCCCTGCGGGCTACGATACTTTTAAGGCCACAGGCAAACCCTGTAGCGGCTCAAAAAACCAAGCAAGCTTAACTTTTGGTATCACCCCTACTTTCATCGATCCAAAATCAATTGCTCCTGCTGTAACAGAAACTACCATTCCCGTAGATAAATTTGACGTTTACGAAGAACTGGAAGCCACCGTCTGGGCCACCTCACCCATGTTCTATAATCCGACTAATATGGATATTGATCACAAAGGTCGTATCTGGGTCGCAGAAGGTGTAAACTACCGAAATTTCCGTAAACCAAACATCACAGTCAAGCATCCAGAGGGCGACCGCATCATGGTACTTGAAGACACAAATAATGATGGCAAGGCGGATAAGAGTCACGTTTTCGTTCAGGATAAAGAACTCGTTGCCCCCCTCGGCATTTCAGTTATTGGGAACAGAGTGATAGTCGCTCAGCCACCTTCATTGATTATGTATATTGACGTCGATGGCGATGCCAAGTTCAACCCCGCAGTTGATAAGAAAGAAATTCTGCTAACCGGCTTCAGCGGCTTGGATCATGACCATAGCTTACACTCAGTGACTTTTGGTCCAGATGGCGAATACTACTTTAATCAGGGTAATGCCGGTTTTAGTGAAGTGACAGACAAAGACGGTTTTACTGTTCGCGCAGGTAGTTCCTACACGGGTGGTTCACCACATAACACCTCTAATAAACAGGGCGAAGTTAGTGATGATGGCCATATCTATGTGGGTGGCTTTGCCGCACGAGTTAAACCCGATGGCACGGGCTTAACTGTCATCGGTCATAACTTCCGTAATAGCTATGAACAAACAGTGACCAGTTTTGGTGATGTTTTCCAAAATGATAACGACGATCCCCCTGCCTGCCGCACAACCTGGCTTATGGAATACGGCAACACCGGCTTTTCTTCGGCTGATGGCACTCGTAAGTGGAAATTAGATCAGCGCCCGGGCCAAAGCGTTCCTGTGGCTGAATGGCGCCAGGAAGATCCAGGCACCATCCCTGCCGGTGATGTTTACGGTGGCGGCGCACCAACGGGAATTACCTACTACGAAAACGGTGCTCTCGGCAAGAAATATGAAGGCATGCTTTTATCAGCTGAGTCCGTTAAGCGTGTCATATATGGTTATTTCCCAAAAACGGAAGGAGCCGGTTTCGAGCTCAAGCGTTTTAATTTCTTCAATTCTAAAACGGGAGGCATCAGCAACTGGTTCCGCCCTTCAGATGTGACAGTGGGCTCTGATGGCGCCATCTACGTTGCCGACTGGTTTGACCCAGGTGTGGGCGGCCACGCCATGCGCGATGCCTCAGGTAGCGGTACAATCTATAGAATTGCTCCCAAGGGCTTCAAACCCGTTAACCCGAAAATTGATACCTCAACAATCGAAGGCGCTATTGCCGCGCTTAAGAGCCCTAATATCAATGTGCGTTCCATGGGCTTTATCAAGCTCAAGGAAGAAGGATCCAAATCTATTCCTGCGCTGAAATCTATGCTTAAGGAAGACAACAAGTACTTCCGCGCTCGAGCTATTTGGCTCCTGTCTCAAATTGGTGGCTCTGGCTTAAATGCCGTTGAAGCTTTACTCAAGCACGACGATGCTCAAACTCGCATTGTAGCTTACCGTGCTCTACGCAGACAAAACCATAAGTTCTGGGAGATCTCTGCGGAACTCGCAAGCGATCCCGCCATGGCCGTTCGTCGAGAAGTTGCCCTTGCCATGCGCAATCATAGCTTTGAAAAGACTCACAAAATACTTTTAGAAATTGCTCGTGGCTTTGACGGCAAAGATCGCTGGTACTTAGAAGCACTTGGTACCGCTTGCGCCAAGAAAGAAACAGAAATGTATGATTACCTTCATACTAACCTGCTTCCAGGTAGTGCTCTCTCCTGGTCACCCGCCTTTGCAAAAATTGCCTGGCGCCTGCATCAGCCTGCCGCCCTAAGCGACTTCCGCAAAAGAGCCTTAGCAGAAGAACTCAGCTTTGAG
Source organism: Lentisphaera araneosa HTCC2155 (assembly GCF_000170755.1). NCBI lineage: Bacteria > Pseudomonadati > Lentisphaerota > Lentisphaeria > Lentisphaerales > Lentisphaeraceae > Lentisphaera > Lentisphaera araneosa. The sequence continues at coordinate 75,785 of NZ_ABCK01000023.1, read as the reverse complement.
GAGCGCAAAGAAAACCTCGTTGCTATTGCCTTTGTCGATACCAAGCAAGCAGCCGAACTCATGCTCGCGATTGCTAACCAAGGTCCTGCAGATACAAAGGAGCTCGCTACTTGGTGGGTTAATAATAAGAACCGTTCGACTTGGAAAAATTATAATTTAACTGCCAAGCTCACAGCAAAAGTAGAAAAGAAAAAGACTCTCGATCTCTCCAAGCACCTTACAAAGAGCAATGGTAAGCTACCTTCAATCAAGGAGCTACTAAAACTCAAAGGTACCGCCAAGAAAGGCGAGGCTATCTTCCACGGCAAAGCTATATGCTTCAGCTGTCACAAAGTTGGCAAGCGCGGTATGGATGTGGGTCCTAACCTCACTGATATTGGCGGTAAATTTGGTAAGGACTACTTACTGGATTCACTCATCAATCCATCCAGTGCCATTTCCTTTGGATATGAAACAGCGAACATCACCACCAAAGCTGGCAAAGAATACAAGGGATACTTCATTGATTCTGACTCTGACCCTCTCGTCATTCGAGATTTAGCTGGGAATCGCACTAATCTGGCCAAAAAAGACATCGCCAAGAAAGAGATGATGAAAACATCCATCATGCCCTCAGTGAAGAACCTCAACTTGAATGCGCAGGAAATTGCCGATCTCACTGAATATCTTTCTACACTGAAAAAATAAACTTCGTCCAATAAGTTTATAAAGCTCACTTATTTTTAAGTGAGCTTTTTTGTGCCCACAAAAAAAGCTTCTTCACCTTATTCTAATTGAATAGGGCCAAGTTCAAGACGGTTGATAATATAGAACTGTACGCCCTCTTCGAGGACGATCTTCTTATTTATAGAGTTCCCCCGGTTCATTGCATTCACCTAGGGCTAATAGTATTCTCCCCCTCCGAAGAAGGACAGCTACTAAAAGAAATCTCGATTCTCCACAATAAGGCGCATGATGATTCGCATACGAGAAGGACGCTGTCCCTCTCGAGCTCTCCCTGCAAGGATTTGCCAATCCTTGCTCAGGCAACTTGGGGGCTTTGCCCAACGTTATGGATAATCATGAAAAAAATAAAATAAGTATCTTTCACAAAATCACCTAAAGATTCAAAAAAAAGCCCATGTCTTGCGACATGGGCTTCATGATTCCTGTAAAAGACGAACAAATCAAGTTCACGGTGTCTCGCCTTTTTCATACTCCTCGGAAAGTGTATCTACTCTGAATACGAAGTCAAAAGAAGTAATCTGTCGTCACTTTGTAAGTTTTTTAAACTTTTTTTATATAATAAACAAAAAAAATCACAAATCCGAAGATTTGTGATTAAAGTTTGGTGGGCGATGAGGGACTTGAACCCCCGACCTACTGGGTGTAAACCAGTCGCTCTAGCCAGCTGAGCTAATCGCCCGATAAATCGGTTTCAGGTTTCCCCGAATGGCTTTGCGATATTCGCAAGAAAAAATGTGGTGGGCGATGAGGGACTTGAACCCCCGACCTACTGGGTGTAAACCAGTCGCTCTAGCCAGCTGAGCTAATCGCCCGATAAATCGGTTTCAGGTTTCCCTGAATGGCTTTGCGGTTTCCGCAAGAAAAATGTGGTGGGCGATGAGGGACTTGAACCCCCGACCTACTGGGTGTAAACCAGTCGCTCTAGCCAGCTGAGCTAATCGCCCGATAAATCGGTTTCAGGTTTCCCTGAATGGCTTTGCGGTTTCCGCAAGAAAAATGTGGTGGGCGATGAGGGACTTGAACCCCCGACCTACTGGGTGTAAACCAGTCGCTCTAGCCAGCTGAGCTAATCGCCCGAAAAATCGGTTTCAGGTTTCCCTGAATGGCTTTGCGGTTTCCGCAAGAAAAAATGTGGTGGGCGATGAGGGACTTGAACCCCCGACCTACTGGGTGTAAACCAGTCGCTCTAGCCAGCTGAGCTAATCGCCCGGAAAATATTAGCCTTTACGGCTTCTCAATCTTCCGCCGGTAATGAAACCGTCGTAGTTGTTCTGAACTAACTGAACTTCGATTTGTTGCATGGTTTGAAGTACTACACCAACCATAATCAACAGGCTTGTTCCGCCAAAGAACTGTGTAATGATAAAGTCAGTAGAACCAGACCCCATGGCGTTCATGAGAACGTATGGAAGAAGCGCCAATATAACAAGGAAAATTGCTCCTGCAACTGTAATTCTAGTCATTGTATCATTTAAAAAAGTAGAAGTTGGCTCACCGGGTCTGTGACCTGGAACAAATGCACCTGAACGGTTTAAATCGTCGGCAATTTGAATAGGATTGAACTGTGTAGCAACCCAGAAGAAAGTGAAAACTAAGATCATAACACCCTGAATAATGAGGTATGAAGTACTACCAAAATCGAAGTAAGGCGCCACAGTTCGTGCAAAGTCACCACCAATTTTGTTGATAATCATTGGCGGGAACATCATAAGTGCTGATGCGAAGATAATCGGCATTACACCTGCGTGGTTAACCTTGAGTGGAAGGTAGGATGTTTTCTCGATCATCGCATTTCTGCTAGAAGCATCACGAGCATATTTGAGTGGGATCTTACGCATACCCTGAACGAGAGCTACGGTTGCGGCTGTTACGATAAAGAGGATACCAACGACGACGAGAATTTGAACGAGGTTCCACTCACCTTCTTGGTATTTTGAATAAACAGCTGCGAATGCCTGAGGCATTGAAGAAAGAACGTTAATAGTAATGATAATTGAAGCACCATTACCTAAACCTTTATCAGTAATTTGCTCACCTAACCACATAATGAGGATAGCTGATGCTGTAACAATAATGGTTGTTTGAATCACAAAAGCAGAACCTTTGTTGATGACGAGATCCTCAAAACCAGGAACACCTAAAAGTTTTGAGGGCGTATGCATGGCCACAGCCATCATAGCACTTTGTACCGCACAGATGACGATAGTCATGTAGCGCGTGTATTGGTTGAGCTTCTGACGTCCATGTGATCCGTCTTTTTGGAGTTTCTCCAAATTCGGGAACACAGGAGTCATGAGCTGCATGATAATCGATGCCGTAATATACGGCATGATACCTAGTACACCAATGGCAAGCTTCTGTAATGCTCCACCTGAAAATACGTTGGCCATACCAACTAGTTTGTTGGCACTCTCGGATTGATTTTTAACGTAGTCCATTAAATCGGCGAGTACATTAAGATCAATTCCTGGGATAGGTACATTTTTAAGTACACGTACTAAAACGATGACCCAAACCGTATACAATAACTTCTTACGAAGATCTTGTACTTTTAACATATTTTGAAAAGCTGAAAGCATTACAGAATCCTATTGACTAAACGACTTCTACAGTACCGCCAGCAGCGGCAATCTTGTCAGAAGCAGTTTTTGAAAATTTATTAGCTTTAACAGTTAAAGCTTTAGAAATTTCACCATTGGCGAGAACTTTTAAACCAGCACCAACTACGGCAGCGATGAGCTTTTTCTCTACGAGAGATTCGCCATCTACTGTGTCGCCAGCATTGAAATGTTCTTCAAGGTTTGAAAGGTTGACAATTGTCCACTGTTTGTGATTACGCGCTTTGAAACCACGGTTATGTGGTAAACGACGGAAAAGTGGAATCTGACCACCCTCAAAGTAAGGACGAATCGTGCTACCAGAGCGTGATTTTTGACCTTTCTCACCACGACCACCAGTGCGACCAGTACCAGAACCGTCACCGCGACAAATGCGCTTACGGCCTTTAGCTGTTGCCTGCTTGTTGAATGTGTTGAGCTTCATTATGCGTTCTCCTTCTTGAGGCCACGCTTAGTGAGGATCTCGTCACGACTTTCAAGCTGTTGAATAGCTTTCATAGTTGCGTGAACAACATTCATTGCGTTGTTTGAACCGAGTGATTTTGCAAGTACATCTCTGTAACCAGCAAGCTCAAGTACAGCACGCATACCGCCACCAGCGATAAGACCTGTACCCTCAGAAGCAGGGCGAATAACAACTTTTGCACCAGAGTGTTTTGCAGTAGACTCATGTGGAAGTGTCATCTTATGAAGAGGAACATTTACCATGTGAGCTTTAGCAAGGTTTACACCCTTTTTAATTGCATCTACAACTTCGTTTGCTTTACCAAGACCAACGCCAACGTTACCCTTGTGATCGCCTACAACTACGAGAGCTGAGAAACTGAAGTTACGACCACCTTTAACCACTTTAGAACAGCGGTTAATGGTTACTACTCTTTCGTCGAGCTCGGGAGCGTCAGAAGAGTTATCTTTTTGATTATTTTTCTTATCGTTCATTTCTATCTCCTAGAATTCCAAGCCAGCTTCACGCGCGGCGTCAGCTAACTCTTTTACGCGACCATGGAAACGGAAACCTGCACGGTCAAAAACGACTTTGCTGATTCCAGCAGTTTTAGCATTTTCAGCAGCAATTTTGCCTACTAGTGCAGCGCCTTCCTTGTTGCCTGCTTGTGTATTGTTTCCTTCGAAAGCTTTATCTTTAGTTGATGCAGAAGCAAGTGTTTTACCAGCTACATCATCGATAAACTGAACAGATATGTGATTAAGAGAGCGTGATACAGCCATACGTGGTTTGTCAGCTGTTCCAGTGACTTTGCTACGAATGTGCCAGTGTCTGCGCTTTCTTTGTTGTTTTGTAGTTTTAGTACTCATAATTATCTCCGGGCGCAGCTGTTATTTACCAGCGCTCTTACCTTCTTTAAGTGCGATATGCTCATCCGTGTAACGAACACCTTTACCTTTATAGGCATCAGGTTTTCTGTAGAAACGAATGTTAGCGGATACTTGACCAACGAGTTGTTTATCACTTCCTTCAACGATAATCTTTGTAGGCTCAGGCATAGTTACCTTGATACCATCAGGGATTTCGTAGTTAATGGGGTGTGAGTAACCTAAGTTTAAGTTGAGCTTGTTACCTTGAACAGCTCCTCTGAAACCAGTACCACGGATCTCTAGCTCTTTTTTCCAACCAGTGCTTACACCAACAATCATGTTACTGATAAGACTGCGGTTAAGACCATGCTCAGCTTTTGAAAAACGGCTATCGTCCTGGCGAGTTACTACAACTTCGTTTGAGTCAGCGTCAACGCTGGCTTCTACGCGAGGAGTAAGTGTGTGTTTTAGTTCACCTTTAGGGCCTTTGACAGAAACTTCTTTACCAGAAATTTTCACTTCAACGCCTGCAGTGATGCTAATTGCTTTATTACCAATTCTTGACATGATGAATCTCCTTAAAAATTACCAAACAAGGGCAACTACTTCGCCGCCAATGTTTTCACTTTTAGCTTTCTGACCAGTCATCATACCTTTGGAAGTCGAAATAACAGCAATACCAAGACCACCACGTACACGTGGAATCTCGTCAGCTTTAACAAAAATACGGCAGCTACCTTTTGAAACTCTTTTGAGTCCCTGGATCAGTGGCTGACCTTTGTGATACTTAAGTTGAACCTTGAGGTCCTTCTTGTTATTTTCTAATTCTACGACGTCATAGTCAGCGATGTAACCTTCCTCTTTGAGGATGGAAGAGATAGACGCATTAACCTTTGATGAAGGCATGTTCAGTTCGGCGAGATTCGCCATACCTGCGTTTCTTAAACGAGTAAGAAAGTCTGCGATTGTATCGTTCATTTTATAATATCCTAATTTATTACCAGCTAGCTCTTCTCATGCCAGGAACGAGACCCTGACTTGCGAGCTCACGAAGAGTAAGACGTGAAACACCGAACTTGCGGTAGTATGCACGCTTTCTGCCTGTGACTGAGCAGCGATTTACAACGCGACATGGACTCGCGTTACGGGGGAGTTTACTAAGACCTTCATAGTCACCAGCTTCTTTCAAAGCTGCGCGACGCTCAGCGTACTTAGCTACTACTTTTGCTTTCTTTTCATTTCTTTGAATCCAAGATTTCTTAGCCATGGTTCAACTCCTTACTTAGCGAAAGGCATACCAAGAAGTGCGAGTAACTCACGACCTTCTTCGTCTGACTTTGCAGTTGTTACAATTGTAATGTTCATACCAATTGCGTGTTTGATTTTGTCTAGGTCAATTTCAGTAAAGATTGACTGATCATTGATACCCATTGTGTAGTTACCAGAACCATCAAAACCATTAGGCTTTACACCGCGGAAGTCACGTACACGTGGAAGTGCATTGTGAATTAAGCGAGTAAGGAAATCGAACATAATTTCACCACGGAGGGTAACTTTAGTTCCGATTGATTGGCCTTCGCGAAGTTTAAAATTCGCAATAGATTTCTTAGCTTTTGTTTCTACAGCTTTTTGACCAGTGATGGTCGTAAGAAGTTTTACAGCTTCACCAAGAACTTCACGTTCTTGCTTAGTGCCGATACCGCAGTTAAGAATTACTTTTTCGACTTTTGGTACCATGTTCACGTTACCATACTCGAATTTCTTAACTAATTCGGCTACAACTTCTTTCTTATATTTTTCTTTCATTGAAGTCATCTGAATACCTACTATGCTTTCTTAGCTGAACGAGCGTCGTATTTAGCTTTCGTCATCACGTTAGAAACGTGAATCGGAGCTTCAAATTCAACAATTCCGCCTTCTGGATTTGCTTCACTTGGACGTACAGCTTTTTTACTGATGTTGAGACCTTCAACAGTAACAGTTTGCGTTTTGCGGTTGATTGAAGTGATCTTGCCAGCTTTGACTTTGTCAGCACGTGACCTGTCTTTACCTGCAATGATAACGACTTCTTCACCCATTTTTACTGGGAAATCATTCATTAGAGAACCTCCGGTGCTAAAGAAACAATTTTCATAAATTTCTTTTCTCTGAGTTCACGAGCAACTGGGCCGAAGATACGAGTACCACGGGGCTCATTGTTCGCGTTAATAACTACAGCTGCGTTCTTGTCGAAGTTGAGGTAAGAACCATCTGGACGACGGATTCTTTTTCTTGTACGAACAACAACAGCTTTAATTACGTCACCTTTCTTAACAACGCCGTTAGGGCTGGCTTCTTTTACTGTAGCAGTAATAATGTCACCAACACCAGCATATTTTCTGCGCTGGCCAAGGACAGTGATAGCAACAATACGCTTAGCGCCTGTGTTGTCTGCCACTTCTAGGCTTGTCTGCATCTGGATCATTTTCTAACTCTCCTATTCAGCAGTAGATTGAATACTCATAAGTCTCCAGCACTTCTTCTTACTGGTAGGTCTTGTCTCAGCGATGACAACCTGATCGCCAATTTTGGCTTCATTCTTCTCGTCGTGAGCGTAGTATTTTTTACTGATGTTAATAACTTTCTTAAATTTAGCGTGACGCGCTTTGCGGTTAACTGTTACAACGATGGTTTTATCCATTTTGTCGCTTGTAACAATGCCAACACGCTGCTTGCGGTTGCCACGTTCTTGATTTGTATTTTCACTCATGGATATAATCCTTATTTAGAGCGGGCTGTTTGCTCGGTTTTAATTCTGGCAACAGTTTTACGCGCCTCGCGAATACGTGCTGTATTCTCGATTTGACCTGTTTTTGCCTGGAGTCTGAGATTCAGAAGCTCCTTGTCGAGTTCACCAAGCTTTTCGAGTAGCTCCGCGTCAGTCAATTTTTTTACTTCTGCAGCTTTCATTAGATTTGATCCTCTTTAGCAAGGAAGCGAGTACGCATTCCAAGTTTATTTGCCGCAAGTGCCATAGCTTCTTTAGCTGTGTTACGAGTTACACCACTCATTTCGAAAAGTATACGACCTGGACGAACGCAAGCTACCCAGTGATCTGGTCCTGGCTTACCTTTACCCATACGTACTTCGAGTGGCTTCTTAGAGATCGGTTTATCAGGGAAAACTCTGATCCAAACCTTCGCTCTTCTTTTTGTGTGTCTTGTCATAGTCACACGACACGCTTCAATTTGACGGGCTGTCATCCAGCCACGATCTAGTACTTGTAGGCCAAACTCACCGAAGTCGAGTTTGTTACAGTTACCCGCATTACCTGCGAGGCTGCCTCTTTGAACCTTTCTGTACTTTACCCTTTTTGGCATTAGTGCCATAATTTTGCTCCAAATTTTTAGGTTTACATATCCAAACTTTTACACCAATAATACCGTAAGTCGTATTCGCTTCAGCAAAGCCATAATCAATATTTGCACTGATTGTTTGTAAAGGTACACGACCTTCGCTATACACTTCGTTACGGGCAATATCAGCACCACTAAGACGGCCACCGCATTTCACTTTGATACCGTCAGCACCCATGTCCATAGCGACCTGGATTGATTTCTTCATAGCACGGCGGTAAGAAACACGTCTTTCTAACTGCTGAGCAATGCTTTCGGCTACCAAAACAGCGTCGACTTCAGGATTACGTACTTCGACAACGTCGAGGAATACTTCTTTACCCTTAGCAAGTTTGGCTAGTTCTGATTTTACTTCTTCAATTTGTGCGCCTTTACTACCGATCACTAGACCTGGACGGGCTGTGTGAATAGCAATGCGAACACGGTTTGCAAAACGCTCAATATTGATGCGTGATACAGCAAACTCTTTAAATCTACCTTTGATAAGCTTACGAATTTCAATATCTTCTGCGAGTTTACCAGCAAATTCTTTCTTGCTAGCGAACCAGCGCGAACGCCAATCTTTCGTATAACCTATTCTGAATCCTACTGGATTTACTTTTTGACCCACTGTAAACTCCTTTTATTTCTCATCGCTGAGGATGATTTTTACGTGGCTTGTACGTTTGTTAATTCTACCCGCCGAGCCTCTTGCTTTGGGTTTAAAACGCTTCATTGTGGGGCCTTCGCCAATAACACCGAGCTTAACATAAAGCGAGCTGATATCAGCGCCTTTATTCTCAGCGTTGGCTTTTGCGGATTCAAGAGTCTTCTTGATGATACCCGCAGCCTTTTGGTCCGCAAGTGTCACTAGTTCAATAGCGTCGTTGTATGCTTTGCCATTTACGTGGCGCATAACTTCACGAGCTTTGAAAGGTGACATTCTCACGTATTTCGTAACTGCTGTTGCTTCCATTTGTATCTCTTTTTTTCCAAAAAGTTATTTTTTACTTACTTTAGAACCTGCAATAATTCCTTTTGCAGATCCCTCTGTTATCAAAGCTAAACTACTATTGCGCCTAGCTTCTATTATTTTTATGGTTGCGATCTTACGATCGTTAACCGTCACATTCCAATCTGAACCTTGAATTACACCTTGGGCATAACCTTGACTCATAGCGAGAACATTGTCATCAGCATTAACAGCTAAAACATAAGCAGCGCCTTCTTTCTTAGCGGCAAAGACTGTGTTTTTCACAATCTTTAGCTCCTGATCAACGAGAGCTGCTTTGTCGTCGTACTCATCAAGCAGGATCTTTTCTGCTTTCAAAGAGCTTAATGCCTTACGACCATATTCTCTAAATTCATCCTGCTTCTGTTCAAGTGCGAGTATCGCGTTACGACACAAGCTCAATTCCTTCAGCAAAACTGCATTAACTTCCTCTGGCTTTACGTCAGCTGAGATTAACGCTAAATCTTCTTCAATTACGGCGAATTGCTTTGCCTTATATAATAAGCTTGTCTGCAATTCAGCCTTCACTGATTTCAATTCTTCTACCTCTTTCCTTAACTCGAAGTTGCGAATCTTCAGATCCGCTAATTCTAGTTCTGTATCGAAGTCGTCATTTTTACCGTTTAAAACGCCCAAAAACCACGGTTCCAGAGATAGAGCCCCCAAAATAACGAGCAATCCTATTTTTTTCCAGTTGCTTTGTAGTTTTTTTTCCATAAAAAAAGTAATTCTAAATTTCATTTATTTTTGAGTCGGCTAGTTTAGCACCCTAATTAATTTTTAACAGCTTCGAACATCACACATTATAATTATTGAGACCATGAAATATTTTGCATTAATCACCCTCCTCTGCCTTAGCTCTTTTGCTGGCCGAGTCTACAAAGTCAGCATCATGGCCAAAGTAAATGGCCACATCATCACGAGCTACGATATCCAAGAGCTCTCTTATCGCGAGGAAATGCGCCTTAGACAAATATTTAATGGCCCTGAGCTCCCCTCTCGTATCGTCGACCTTCGACGTCGAGCACTCGACATACTTATTGAAGAACAACTCATCCTTGATCACTTCAATAGTAACGACGCTTACCAAGTGCCATCCTCTCTTCTTGAAGAAAGAATTGAAAAGTCAATTGCCCGTCGTTTCGGCTCTGATCGTGATAAGTTCTACGATATGCTTCACCAAAAGGACATGACTGTTGAAGAATACCGCGAAGAAATTGAGCGCGGCATTATCCTCGAACTCATGCGCATGGAATTCATTCGTAAGAAAATCGTTGTGACCCCTCATGATATCGCACTATATTTTGCAGAGAACAAAGCTGAGTTTGCCACACCCTCTCAAATGCACATCAAGCTCATCATCCTCTCAAAAGACAAAAGCAAATACGATGAACGAGTCACAAAACTCAAACAAGAACTCAAGGACGGAAAAAGTTTCGACGAGCTTATGCCTCAATCCGATTCACAATTTAATGGTGACTTAGGCTTTCTTAAAATGACTGACATTCGTCCCGATTTCCTCGAAGCACTAAAAGACAAGAAAGCTGGTGAGTACATTACCATTGAAGAAACTACCCAAATGCTTTTTGTTCAATTGAGCGAAGTTCGCAAATCGGCAGTCCCCCCACTCGAAGACATCTCTGACCAAATCAAAAGCAAACTAAGTTCTGACCAAGAAAAGCAGTATCGCGAAGAATTCATCGGCGACCTCAAAAGAGGCGCTAAGATTGAGAAATACGTCGAGTAATGAAAAAAGCCGAGCTTCTCAGCACACTTGAAAAATACGGCATAGCCCCAGCCAAGAGCCGCGGCCAAAACTTTCTTATAGATAACAACCTTCTCGATGCCATGTGTCGATCCATGGATATTCAAGCAGGAGAAACCATCCTCGAGGTAGGACCCGGTGCAGGTGTCCTTACTCGCGAAATGCTAAAATTAGGCGGAATTGTTCATGCTGTCGAGTTCGACTTTGCCATCCAACGTTATCTAAGCGAGAACCTCGAACACGAAAAATTTACGCTCCACAAAGGCGACGCCTGCAAAGTTGACTACAAAGAAATACTCGACCTGCCTCGAGAGTTCAGATGCTTAGCCAACTTGCCTTATGCGATCTCGAGTATTTTCATTGCCATTATGTCGGAGCTCGAGAGCCCGCCTTTAGAAATGTACTTTCTGCTTCAGCGAGAAATGGCTGAGCGTTTAGCGGCCGATAATTCAACAAAAAACTATGGATCCCTCACTGTTAGAGTCCAAGCCCTCTATGATGTCAATATTTTGCGCATTGTCCCCCCAGAGGTCTTCTTTCCTCCACCCAAAGTTCAATCAGCTTTTGTGACTTTAAAACTCAAAGAAAACCCGCCGAGTCCAAAAGTACTCAAAAAACTTAATTCCATTGTTCGAGCTGCTTTTAGCCAGCGCCGCAAAGTTGCTTTCAAACTCATGAAAGGAACTGCGGGCCCAAAACTCGAAGAAGCCTACGAAACCGTCGGTCTCGATCGCAAAGCTCGTGCTGAACAAATTACTATTGAACAATATATTCAGCTCGCGGAAACACTCCTGGCTTAATGTCACCTCAGCCCAAACCAGCTAAACTCATCCTACTCTATATTGTCGGCTGGCTCAATTTACTGATGGCTATAGCAGGATTCCTACTCCCCGTTATACCTGGAACTGTTTTTTTTGTCATCTCCATCGCATGCTTTACTAAGTGCTCCCCTAAATTCAGAGGCTATGTTTCTAAATCTCCACGACTAGCTCATTTGTTAGACAAATACGAAAATGGTCAAGCCTTCTCAAAGAAACTCATTATTTTCACCTATGCCCTAAGCAATAGCTCCTCACTCATAGGTCTCTACTTCTTCCCCGACTTCACTTTACATATCATTGCTCTACTCATTTTTATGAACATTGGCCTCTACTTCGTTTTCTTCACTAAATTTTAGGCACAAAAAAAGCGACGATAAATTCGCCGCTTTTTTAAAGTCTATTAAAAACTTTTAGATTTCACCGAGCTCACCCAAAAATCTTTCAGCAGAGAGAGCTGCCATACAACCACTACCTGCAGCGGTTATAGCTTGACGCCACTCGTGATCCTGTACGTCACCACAAGCAAAAACACCTTCAATAGAAGTTTTAGCTGTACCTGGTGCCGTTAAGATGTAACCTGCATCATCTAGATCAAGTTGCCCATTTAAGAAATCTGTATTTGGCTTGTGACCAATCGCATAGAAAAGGCCATTAGCCTCAACATCTCTTTCAGTTCCATCAACATTGCTTTTCACTTTTACGTGTGTGAGAACTTTGTCGTCACCTAAAGCTTCCACTGGAGACGTCTCCCAAAGGATCTCAATCTTCTCGTTGGCTTTCGTACGCTCTTGCATCACTTTTGAAGCACGCATTTCGTTACGACGAACAACCAAGTACACTTTTGAAGCAAACTTTGTAAGGAACATGGCTTCTTCACAAGCTGAATCGCCACCACCAATTACTACCATTGGTTTGTTACGGAAAATGGGAAGGGCACCATCGCATACTGCGCATGCAGAAATACCATTTTGCCAGTAAGTATCTTCACCAGGCAAATTCAATCTCTTCGCCGTAGCACCAGTTGCTATAATTAAAGATGCTGCTTCGTAATCAACCCCATTGGCCACGAGTTTAAATGGACGAGAACTAAAATCAATTTTATCAACAGTTTCAGTTATAATATCTGTACCATAACGAGCTGATTGCTCACGCATATTCATCATCAGAGTAGGACCATCAATGCCCTCTGGGAAGCCAGGAAAGTTCTCTACTTCAGTCGTAGTTGTCAACTGACCGCCAGCTGCAACGCCGCCTGCCATAAAACCTTCTAACATGAGAGGCTTCATTTCTGCTCTAGCTGCATAAATAGCAGCTGTGTGTCCCGCAGGGCCTGAGCCTACGATAATCACTTTTTTCATTGTATTTCCTTTCTAATTTAGAATTAACTTTTTTAATTTGTGTGAACCTTAGATAAAAACAACTCTTTCTAACTAAAATTCGAAAAGACTTAATTGCTCCGCATGAAATAACTCTTCAAAAGTTTTTCCCACTAAGGCTAAATAAGGATTTGCGACCCTCGCAAGTTGAGACTCTATATAATGCTCTATATCAGGGGTCCTAGGATTCAATACACTTGGTACAGGACCATCATCCAAAGTCATAATGTATGAAATAACATTGACTGGTGCCGTAGGTTTATAATAATCAAGGTATTTTAGCAAAGCCACAACTTGTGCCTGATCCTTTTTCTCTAGTAAATCTGACTGTTTAACTTTTCTGAAATAAGATATTTTATCACGATGAGCACCATCGCGCACGCTTTCAGTAAATTCTCTTATCCAAACTTGCCAATCTTTCCCAGTCAGGATCTGCTTCATCAACTCTTCTTGGAAATAATGGGCAAGCTGAGTCCAACGAGGTCCAGTGTTATACAAACCAGTGATTTTCACTTCACCTTCTTCACATAAATAAGCGTAGCGAAGAAAGTTATCATTATTGCGTTTAATAAAGAGAATCTTCTCAAAGATCGCTATCTTTTCGCAAAGTGGAACTACTGCTTCTAAACCCAAATCTGAGCAGGCATTCTGGATACACTGATTCAAATGAGTCTCAACATCAAGCTCACTGTACTCCTCTACACTCACATAAAGGCTTGTATCATTTGATGCCACAAGTTTTGCGGAGACCGCAAGAAGGCCTTGATTGATCTCTTCAGTCAACCAAGCACAGGCTTGCATGATCGCCCCTTTATAGGTGGGAGTAAAAAAACGATTTGCTGATTTTAAACTTTCTTCCATACATTGCTTTAATGTGTGGTTCACTGCACGGCACTGCCAATCACAGTCTTTAAACTGACTGCGGTAAGTCAAAAGCTTTTTTAGCTCCTTGGCAATAAAGGCTTGGTCTTTTAAACGTTTAGCCCCCCAAGGCAACTCTTCACCATTCTCAGCTTGAGCCAAGGAATAAGGATCAATATCAAATAAGCTCGCAAGCCATGCTGTGATTTGCGGGATTCGCAATTGCACCACATTGTCGTGGACACCTGCCTCAGAAGCTAGGTAGCGATAGGCGTCATTGCGCGAGGTTTTCTTTTCGCCATCACCCAAGGCAACAAAGCCGCCCTTGTGGATTTCAGGTATCCATAGATTTTCGAGTATGGCATTATTAATCTCTAATTGACTAAACATCACACCCGACAAGCACGTACGTGTTGCCATGAACTCCACAACACCGATTTTTTCAAAAAGGCGTGTGACTAACTCAACATCCTGTAAGTTATATTTCGCTAAATTTTCTTTTTCTTCGAGAAACTGACGTTCAATTTCTGCTAGTTTATCATCTTCATCATGAATCAGTTTACCTTCCCCAAGAAGTTCAACTGCCACAGTTTCCAAACGATTATTTTTAAAGGTGTAGCCCATATCTCGAATCGCTGACATGCCTTCAATCACGACGCGCCCTGACATAAAGGCAAAACTCACTCCCATCATAGGAGAGAAAATATCGGGTTCTTTTCCCAGTCGATCAAGTTTGAAGTCTAAGTAATTGCGTTCGCAGTACTTTTGTAATTGTGCCAAGTCATAACCAATGACATTCCATCCAATGATAATATCTGGATCTTCTGCCGCTATATAATCCATGAAGGCATTGAGTAGATCTGTCTCTGTATTGAAGCAAGTAGTAAAGTCATTCATCTCGTGACTATGGTCGTCGAGCATAAGAACTTTTTTACGCTCAGGGCCACAGCCTTTCATATGTATTGCTATGGAAAAGAGGCTATCTATGTTGACGCCATTCTCGATATCGATTGAAGCAATACGAAAATCAGTCTTAACTTCATATGGTTTTATACGTGGATTTTTAAATACAGCGCGGCCATCTTTAACTTTTGCATCGCCCTCAAGCCAAATGCCCCCACGAATCCCAAGCTCCATCAAAAAACGTTCGTGATGTTTAATGTCTGTCTCAAAAGCTTCTTGGCCCTTCTCCTTAAAGGCATTCATCAAAGCATGCTGAGCATTTCGCGTTTTAAATGTGTAAGCATTTAAATTCTCACCATTGACCTTTTTAAGTGGTGAAGATTTTTGATCATAATCTGGCAAACCATCCGAAGATTCTAAGTCGCCAGAAAAAACTATCCCAGGAATATCTGTAATAAGTATCTCGATTGGCCCTAACTCTGGAGATCGCCCAAAATAACGAAAACCCATGCGACCAGCTGTGACATCGATCGTTTCACCAGTTAATAAAAAAGCACTTGCAGCGTAACTCAATTCATTACCCCAAATTGTAAATTAAAATCTCACCAATATGGACGCATTCCCCATATCTTACAACGCAAACCTTGACAAGCTGAATAATTTGTTTTTTACTTAATCCACACCCACTAACACATCTGATTAAGGAGAGTCAATAATGAGTGACAAGCAAGATGATAGTAAAGATTTGGAAATTATAAAAAATATCCAAAATCGAATTGATAAAATTGAGCAAATTAAGAAGAGCCAAACGGGCTTTAGAAACATTGCTCTCATTGTAATTCTCGCTCTAATTGGCCTTCTGTTTATGCGACTCAACAACATCGCCAATGAACTTAAAAACAATCAAGAAGCCATTGTAGAAACTCTCCAAAAGGATGCCGAAGAGCTCCTTAAGCAAAGGCTCACTGGCTTGAAAGCTAAAGCTCAAAAAGAACTTTTACCGAGTTTGAGTGAAAGTGTTAAAAAAGAATATGCAAAAAACTCAGAAAAACTTGAGGGACACATTAAATCTCTAGAAACTGACTTACGTAAGGTGACTGAGGAGAGAATTTACAAACTACTAGAAAATGCCCTAAATGTAGCTTTTGATAATATCGGCGAAACTTATTCAGAAGCTGAAATCAAAGAACTCGAAGAAAATATTGAAACAATTGCTATCAAGATTACAGAAAATGTCATGGCGAGCTCCGCGGACAGTATTATAAAGCTCGAGCCCGAATTTGACGCGATTGCCGATCGACTCACTTCCATAAGCGTGGACGTTGTCAATATTGAGAAAATTGATCCGGATCTTGCCGAAAGAAAGCTTGTCGCTGCCTTGCTCGACCTCTTAAAATATCAAATCGTCCCAGAAGATGCTGTTGAACCAGCAGTGCAATAGGAGAAATTAATCATGAGCGAAATTCAAAAACAACTCGAAGTCATTGCTTCTAAAGTAGAAGCTCTCGAAAACTCCGCAGAGAAGTCTCAAAATATAACTAAAATTGTTTACTCAATTTTAATTATCATTGTCGGCATCTATGCTTTCTATGTCCCATCAAAACTTCAAGCTATTACACAACCAGAAGTGATTTCAACCATGGCGATGGATATTATTGAACAAAAAATACCTAGCAATGACGACATTATCACAGGTGTCGAAGACTTAGCTAATCGTGAGATGTCTAATGCATTCGATCAACTTGACAAAGAAATCCCTCATCTCAAAAAGGAAATTATTTCTTTAGCGGACAAAAACTTCGCCATCGCCACTAATAGTGTCAATGATATCATCAGCACAGAAGTTGCACAAATGTTTCGCGATGTCAGAAAAGAACTCGACAGCAATAAATCGCTTGTTAAAGATAAAGATAATCTCGATAGACTTGCACACGATCTCAGTGAAGGTATTAAACTTCAACTCGATGACCTCATCGACACTCACCTAAAAATCGATGCTCTTGATAGTATGTTAGCAAAATTACAATACAAAAAAGACCTCACTCAAGAGGAGTACACCCAGAAAAAAGTACTTGCTTATGCGTGGGTCCTTGCCAGTGACGAAGCCTATCGTGAAGACCTCAAAGGCAAAACTTTAGATCTTTTAGACAAGGCGAATCAACCCATAGCTGAATAATAATTCTACAGCAATAACCCAAACGTCAATTGATTAAGTTCAATTGACGTTTTTTATTTGTGTAATAGCCTGTGTAACTCATAAACAATACCAAAGCCACCCCTCAATGCAGACTCTTGACCTCCATGAATTAAAAGCTGACGAAGCGATTAAATGCTTTTTGAACGAATATGAAAACTACCAAAAGACGCGTGAAGCTTTCAGGCTCGTCCACGGCTATGGTAGCTCTGGTGAAGGTGGGAAAATCATGCGTAGGGTCCGTCAAATCCTCCAAGATAATTCTGACAAACTCAAATACTCCTACGGGGAAGATATTGATGGCAACCCAGGGTACACAATTATTTATCCCAATCAAAAAATGGCTCCATTTACCGATTTACTTGCTCAAGAAATTCTCGGATTTTGCGAAGTCAGCAAAGTCCAAGGAAAAATCCTTAGCAAATTCCGTAAGCATGGCGATTCCAATATTATTCGCACTCTGAAAAACCTAGAGAAACACAAAATGATTAAAGCAGGAAGCAAAGGTATCCACAAAACTTGGACTAAACTTTAACTTAAAGCCAAGGCCTAAGTCCAAAGCTCAAAAAACTAGCTGCTTTTTCCATACTATTTTTGCTTAGTCAACAAATAAGTACATAATTCCTTGCCAAATAACTTTGTTTTCTTCTGACTAAGTTATAGCTTTAAGAACCGACCGACTGGTCAGTCAAGAAGGATGATAATGGATAAACGTGAAAAAATTTTAGAAGCAGCGAGCAAAAACTTTAAAGACCGAGGCTTTGCGAGCACAACAATCTCAAAGATTGCTAAAGACGCAAACATCGGGAAAGGAACTATTTACGAATACTTCAACTCTAAAGAGGAGTTGCTCATGTATTGCTGTATAGAAAATTGCCAAGCAGTTGAAGCGAGCCTTGACAGCTTGGTTGAGGCCTTTGAAGAAAGTAATAATAATCCTGTCAAAATCATCTACACGACCATCCACACAGTGCTTTCGGAGTTTTTCAAAAAAGGCGTTGAAGAGAACCGCCTCTTCTATGAACTCTCACTCTTAATTGCTACGAATCCGCAAATTAAAACTATTGTCAGTCAAGAATTCCAACTAAAAGTGGCTCATTGGCAAAGTTTAGCTCTCGCCGATTACCAAAAAGGTTTAGAGCAAGGATACTTTCGTGATATTGACAATCCTGAAGACTTAGCGTGCTTCATAGTTGCAACGATAGATGGCTTGATTTGGCAAATGCAATGGGCCAACGAAGACGAGTTACTCACTCGACCTGAACGCATGGCCAACATGTACCTCAATTTAATACTCAAAGAACCCCACCGTCTGGAGGAATTCATCAAATGAAAAATTTGCTCATTGCACTGACCTTCTGTTCGTGCTTATTTATTAATGCGAATGAAAAAACTTGGGAGCCCCATAAGCACCCTGCAAAATTAACACGAGTTATTATGGGCTTCACCCAACCATGTAAAGTCATCGATGTGGAAGCTGAATATGCGGCTAGATTAATCTCTTATGAAGTGACCGAAGGCTCTACCCTTAAAGGATCAAGCGATAAAATCCTTATTGCCAAGCAGGACACGAGTTTAGTTGAGTTAGAGCTCAAAGCTTCGCACGCCGCCCTAGAAAGCCAAAAACAAACTCTAAAAACTCAAGAAGCTCGAGCCCTTCTTGAAAAAAGAAATGTGAAGTACCGCAAACTCGAAATGGACCGCATTAGTCGCTTGAGTGATGACGGGAAAATCGCCAAATCAAACTTCGATAGAGTTTCATATGAATATGACCAATCCGAGCTCACCTTGATTGAAGTGAATCAAAATATTGCTTTACAAAAACAAAAAATCACAGAGGCCGAAGTTGCCTCAGAACTTGTTAAAGAAAAGCTTGCTCGCCACTATATTTACGGACCTAAGCGCTGGATATTAAACCATCAAATCAGCGAAGCAGGTAGTTGGCTAAATGCGAATGAAGTCATTTGTCAAATAGTCGACACTCAGGAATTGAGTATTGATTTTCGAATTAGCCAAGAAGAGTATGAAGTACTCACCAAATCACCTATACAACTCAAATATAAAGAAAAGCAGTTAAGAGCCAAACTCCACCGAAGTGATCGAAACTATGACCCCGTGAGCCGTAAACGCCATGTAGAACTGAGAGTGGCCGGTGATCAGTTTGCAGATCCCTCAGGAGGCTTAGAGGTGAAACTTGAGTTAGCAGTTGACTACCCATCCCCAGCCGTCATTGTACCTAACGAATTTGTGCACATGGGCCTCGAACAAACTTGGCTCTTAGATGAGAAAGGAAACAAAATCATTTTCCAAGCATTACGAAGAAATAAAAACTCTTACATTATCAAAAAAAGTGACATCCCCGAAAAAAGCATTTTAGTTAAGAGAAAGTAATGAAAAATTTTATTGCATTTTTTCTGAGGCAGGGAGTCTTGCTGAACATCATCTTTGTTGGGATGATCATCTTTAGTGCGACCATTGCACTCCCCAATATGCCTGTCGAGCAATTCCCTAATTTCACCTTCGGGGAAGTTCAAATCTCTACCATGTATCCAGGAGCCACGCCTGACGAAGTCGAAAGACTCGTGACAGAGGAGATTGAAGACAGTTTGCGTGGTATGGAAGACCTCGATTATATTAAATCTACTTCCCAAGCTGACCGTTCAAACATAAATGTAAAGTTTGTTGATGACACAGATTACAAAGCCCTATATAACGAGCTGCGCTTTCGCGTCATGGGAATCCAAAATCGACTCCCTGTTCAAAATGGCGAACCATTAACTCCTTTTTTCTCAGAAGCTGATGTAGAT
Source organism: Lentisphaera araneosa HTCC2155 (assembly GCF_000170755.1). NCBI lineage: Bacteria > Pseudomonadati > Lentisphaerota > Lentisphaeria > Lentisphaerales > Lentisphaeraceae > Lentisphaera > Lentisphaera araneosa. The sequence continues at coordinate 56,014 of NZ_ABCK01000023.1, read as the reverse complement.
GAATGGCTACCTGTCATCCAAGTCAATCTAATTTCAAAAAATGACGCGAATCCTTTACCAAAAAGAACGCTAGTTCTGCTAGCTAAGGACCTAAGACTTAGACTAGAGCAAATAGATAAAGTTAAAAAAGTCTTACTCCTAGGAGATAATCAAGAACAATATACTATTGCCCTAGATCCTCAAAAACTCGATGCAAATAGAATTACACTTCAAGATGTAGCTGCAAAAATGCGCCTTGCTGGTCAAGCACCCCCCTCAGGAAGTATCACTAGTTCTGCAGGAGAAAGCCTAATCCGCATTGACCAACGCTATCGCTCATCAAGCGACATATACAGCATCACGATTCGACAAGATGGTGATGGCAACCAAGTTACAGTTGGTGACTTAGTCATTGATGAGGAATCGGGGATTCGTAAACTTCAAGGCAACTTAATTAATAGTATCAATGCTGCCGATTCTACCGCGTGTAAAGTTCTCAAACTACGCTCAGGAAATGCCTTTAAAATTAAAAGCGATGTCAAAGAGGCTGTTGAACTTTTCAAAAAAGATTATGACCAATATTCATTTGAAATTGTCTATACACTCGATACTACTAAGAAAATTAAAGATGGCCTCGGAGTCTTATCAGAAAGTCTAGTTCTTTCCATTATCTTCGTGATGTACCTCCTCTTCATATTTTTAGCGAAAAGAAGCAAGAAACTCACGACTATCGGCACTGTTATTGCGCTCTCCGCAACCGTGGTTAGTTATGCTTCTAGCTCAACCCTCGTCCAAGCAATTGCCATTGGCGTCTTAGCTTGCTTCGTTATGTATGCCTGCCGAGCTGCGGTCCTCACTATTTCGGGAATTATTTTTAGTTTCTTAGGCAGTTTACTTATCTTTTATCTCACGGGCCAATCCATTAATGAGCTTACTCTATTAGGTTTTGTTTTAGTCTCGGGTATTGTGGTTGATGATGCGATTGTTGTTATAGAAAATATTCAACGCCATCGTGAAATGGGTAAAAAAATCAAAATCGCCGTAATTGATGGAACTTCAGAAGTTTTTTGGCCAGTACTAAGTGCCACATTAACAACTATGGCGGCCTTCCTACCTTTACTCTTGATGACAGGTTCCGTGGGCGACTTTTTCTCTCTTGTCCCCATCGCAGTTTGTACTGCCCTAGCCATCAGTATTATTGAATGCCTCATCTTATTGCCCCTTCACGTCATCGATTTAGAAAACTTATTGGGACGAGATTCCGCTCCCGAGACCCATAAAGAAGAATGTTTAGATGACTTCTTGAATCGCGAAGGACTCTTGGGTAAAATCTCTCGCTTTTATCACACCTGCTTAAATTGGTGCCTAAACCACCCGGTCATCAGTATCTTATCTTCGGGCCTCCTCTTTTTAATTGCTATCTTCATTATTATCATGCCCGCATTTGGCTTCACTCCTTTACTTAAACTTGTTTTTTTTCCTGACAACACATCAATCATGCAAATCTATGTGCGCATGCCTGGAGGGACTCCAATGGAAGAAACAGATAAAGTTGTGCGTAAAATAAGTGAAAAACTTATGGCTAAAGGGCCAAAAAGTATTTCAAGCACTACAGCTCAATCAGGCATGTTGGTTGACTTAGATTACAAACCTGTCATGAGTAATCAGTACGGATTCATCATGGCCGAATTACCCCCGAAAGCTGAACGCGAATTTACCGATGCGGCAGGTTTCATTCGCGATACGCGCACAGAACTAGAAAATGAGTTCGAAGTAAATGGTATAGATTTAGAAGTTGTTTCAGCTAAAGACGGTCCCCCCGTAGGCCTCCCCATAAATGTTCGTGTCTCTGGGAATAATGACGAAACCATCATGAGAGCCGTCGATGATATCATGTCCTATTTAGACGAGGAATCCAACAATAGTCTAAAAGGCATCATTGATCTTAAACACGATCGTCAACTGCGCTCCAATATCCTTTCATTTAAAATTGATCGTGAAAAGCTTGCAGGGCTAAAGCTCTCAGAAGTCGATGTCCAGCGCTTTATTGCAGATAGTTTAGATGGTGCCTACATAGCTGACTTTAGGCGCTCCGACGAAGATATTCCCCTCAAGCTACGTTTAGCCGAAAGCCATATACAAGATCCCGTTGATTTACTTAACATCCCCTTTATTAATCAAGCGGATGGGAAACGAGTCTTATTTAGTGACCTCGGTCATTTTACTTCATCAACCGTTTCTTCTTCACTCATTCGCTGGGATTTCCAACGCATCGTGACCATTTCCGGCAACCTTGATGAAGACACCAAAATCGGCGCTATTAATGTTAGTTCAAGGCTCAATAAGTGGTGGCTAGAAAATCGAGCCAATTATCCTGGCACAGTCATTTCTTTTGGAGGTGAATCCGAAAGTACTGGCAAAAGCTACCGCTCCTTAGCATCAGCTTTTTTGCTCGCAATCATTCTCATCTACGGAATTTTAGCTAGTCAATTCCGCAGTTATCTTCAACCATTACTCATTATGTCCAATATCGTCTTCAGTTTTACTGGCGTTATCATTGTTATGGCTTTACTCGGCATTGGCTCAGATTTACTCCCCGAGGGCAGCATTCGTCCCGAACGCTCCTTTTTGACTGTTAATGGCTTCATGGCCATGGTCGGTTTGACTGGACTCGTGATTAATGATGCGATTGTTTTAATTAACTTTATCAATCAACGTATCAAAGATGGCTTACCATTACAGCAAGCCCTACTGACTGCCGGACATCAACGTATGCGACCTATTATGATGACCACCTTCACTACCATTGCTGGTTTACTCCCCATGGCTATTGGAATTCCTGATTTCAGTATTGCCTGGAGCCCTTTTGCCACCGCATTTATTGCAGGCTTAACTGTGAGTACGAGCATGACTCTTTTAATTATACCTGTACTTTTCGAAATATTAGAGAAGTTTCGACGCAATAAGTTTTTCAAACGTTTTCACAATACCTTGGAGGAAAGATGAAAAAACATCTCACCATATTATGCCTTTTCACGCTTATGGCTGTACAGGCTCAAGATAGCGAAGTAGCCAAAGCACTCGAAATTAAACTCGATGACATTCGTTCACTTGTCATCAAGAACCTAAGCGAAATTCGCAATAGCGAAATTCGCATCCAACAAACTGAAGTTAATAAAGATCTTCGCATTGCCCGTTTTAAAACTCAAGGCGATGTAACTGCAGGATACGAAAACCTTTTTGAGAGTAGTGAACCTCTAGCCTTTGGCTATGACAATGATGAGGATGAACGCCTAAGTAGTTCTCTGAAAATCAGTCAATACCTCTATGGTTTTGGCCGTAAAAAATGGGCCTTAGAAGAAGGCTTAGCCGAAGTTAAATTGAGCCGTTTACAAAATGCCATGATGATTCGTGACCTCAGCTTTAAGGCTCGACTCGATTACTGGAGCTACATCTTTGAACAAGCTGGCTTAGAAGTGGCCAAAGAACGTTTAAAACTCAGTGAAGAAGAAGAGCAAGATACCGAGAGTTTATTTGAAGTCGGTACCTTAAGTCGTGTCGATGTCTTGCAAACAAAAGTGACTAAGATGCAATCCTTAAACACAACGCGTGCACAACAATCTCGACTCAACGAAAGTATGTTTGCTTTCGCCTCCTCGATTGGCGAAGTCACCGCAAAAATTAAATCATTAGAAACTTTAGTACCTCCAAAAAATGTAGAAAAGCTTTTAGTTCAAGTCAAAACCATGCTCGATAAGAGTTTGGAAATTGCCATCCTGGAAGCGGACTCAAATGTGTCACGAACCAAGATTGAACAAGTCAAATCTGAATATGCACCTGAACTCTACGGTTTAGCGAGTGCTGGTGTCACAGGGCCTGAAACTGATGATCTCGAAGATGGCTGGCTCGTGGGAGTTACATTAAACTGGACTATCTTAGATGGCAAACAACGCGGCTCACGTCAATTATTTGAGTCAAAAAACATTCTTGCCAATGATTTCTCGGTCAAAGCAGAGATTAGAGAACGCACACGCATCTACCTCCAACTCGAAAGCCAATGGGAAAGCCTTGCAGAACAAATCTATAACGAAAAAAAAGCTTTAGAATTTGCCGAAGAAAACTACACAATTGCCCGCGAACAATACCGCGCTGGCCTCTTAACCCTCTTGCAAGTTAGCGATGTTAATCTACAGTTAGTTGAATCCCGCTACCGCTTGCTTTCGATCATTTATCAGATGCAAGTTCTTCGTGAAAACTTATTATATTTAAAGCAATAATGAAAAAAAATATCCTACTCCTAAGCACCCTATTGTTCAGCTGTACGAGCTCAGAACCTAACTATCACTATAAGTCTGTCCAAATTGATGAAATCATGGAAAACATGGATGAGCCTACTTGGTTGCTTAACCGTATGCAAAAGGCCAAACACCCACAAAAATCAGACTGGTTAGATCAACTACATATTCTACAAAAAGAGAGCCATGATTTAATCGCTCTCAATCACCCAGACACACTCTTTCAAGATGAAGCGAAACGTGTGGCTGAGGCTATTGATCAATTCGTAGCCAATCTCCCAAAAATGAGCCTAGAAGAACGACTCGATAAATGGACCTTCGTCAAAAGGTCCTGTGATAAGTGCCATGAGGTCTACGATTAAAAGTCTTTCATGAAAAAAATGTTAAGATAATTTCGATCTTGTTATATTTTTTTTTGTATTTGATCCAAATTCGTGTTAGTTTAGCTTTGTAACAGAAACACCAACGGGAAAAATTATGACTAGTTTAATTATTGCTCTTCTTGCACTTGTTGCTATCGCTCAAGTCATGAAAGCTCCAGAAGTAAAACCTCGTCCAGTCCCCGTTACAGTTAAGAGACTGCGACGCAGAAGAAAATGAGGAAATCACTATTATTAATAGTTTTTTCCTTTTTTTTATTTAGCTCCTGTTACTCTAACAAAGCTCCCGAACCTTATGATAAACGCGAAAATCTAGCCATTCATGAAACTATTGCCAGATTCGATGGTGTAAAATACAAAAAATGCATGGGTCGCACGACTGAATGTCCTGATAAGTGCGGTAAATCGGGAGAAATCGCCTCTTTTACAATTTTAGAATACACCAAATTCGTAAAGACTGGCAAATACGGCGCTAAACAAAAGCAATTCCATTTTCAAGTGAGTGACTTTAACAAACAGCCTTTGGATAATGTTTACCCACTTCCCAAAACACTTAAAGAAGGCGACAAAGTCATCCTGAATTGGAGACATGATTACGTCACTAAAAACCATAGCTCATACCCAATTTATCCCGTAACTAAAATTACTCCGGCTTCCTCAAATCCATAAAAAAAGGCCCGTAAATACGGACCTTTTTTTATTTCATTTGAATGAGTTCTTATTTCTTTAAGAGCACATAGCGCGAGACGCCATTCGCTTTCACTAGCAGTAAAGCTTGGCCAGGCTTTAAAGATAAAGCTTCGTTATATTCTTTTGTAGTCTTTACACTTCGGCGATTAACCTGCGCAATAACCATTCCAGCTCGCAAGCCCGCATCTTCCGCAATAGAATTGGCCTTTACTTGTGTAATAATTAAACCTTCCGGAAGATCAGAACCAAATTCCTTTGCATCTATAGAACTCGTCTCTTCCACCGTGAGTCCATACTTTTCTACTTTAGCTAAAACTTTATCGCGTGAACCAACCACAATCTTAACTTCTTTTTCTTTATCTTCACGAATGATATCTAGTAAGATTTTGTCTCCAGGTTTTTCCATGGCAATCTTATTTCTGAAGTCAGCCAAATTCTTAATGGCTTTCCCTTTAAGTTTTACAATGACATCACCCGAGAGCAGACCAGCGTCTTCAGCTGGAGAACCAGGACTCACTTGAGAAATCAAAATACCCGATTTAACTCCAAAACTTTCCGCTAACTCAGAGGTTAATTCCTGCATGTAGATACCTATAAAACCACGCGTAACGGAGCCATCGGCAATGAGTTGCTCAGTAATATTCTTCACCATATCAATAGGAATGGCAAAACCGATGCCCATATAACCACCACTCTGACTAAAAATTGCTGTATTGATTCCCACTGCATTTCCATCGAGATCAACTAATGGACCCCCTGAATTACCAGGATTAATAGCAGCATCAGTCTGAATGAAGTTTTCGTAATCTGTGATACCGACACTGTTGCGTCCTTTTGCCGAAACAATACCTGCTGTCACTGTATGGGAGAGTCCAAAGGGATTACCAATCGCCATTACCCACTCACCAATTTCGAGTTTAGATGAATCACCGAGCGCTAATGTAGGTAAATCTTTGGCATCAACTTTCACAACTGCCACATCAGACTTAGGATCTTTACCAATAACTTTGGCTTCAAGTTCGCGCCCATCAGCTAAACTCACTTTAATGTGGTCGGCCTCACCAATAACGTGATTATTTGTTAAGACGTAGCCATCTTCAGAGATAATAAATCCTGAACCCTGACCGACTTCTTCGCGACGCTTACGGGGTTCCTCTTCTTCTTTATTTCTTTCTGGTGCTTGACCAAAAAAACGACGTAAAAATTCTTCTTGTTGACTATTACGTCCCCTGCTTCTTCGCTCTACATCCTTTTCCACACGTATTTGCACTACTGCTGGCGAGACTTTTTTTGCGACATGCGCAAATGCTCGACTGGTTTGTTTAAGTTGTGAAATTTCTTTTTTTACATCTTCTTCCGCTAAAGCTGGACTTGCAAGTAAGGCCATAGCTGTGAAACAGAGTATTTTTTTCATGCTATCTCCAATGTTGAATTTTTAAATGTACTAGCCCCATCTGATGGTAGGGGCTAGCAAATGATACATTAAGATGTTCCATTTTTTTTATTTTTCATAATTAAGCAACGTCAATCTTGATTTTTGAGGGCCCTTTTTTAGCGATTTTTGGCAAATCGAGCTTCAAAACACCCTGATCGAGTTTTGCTTTAATCTTTTCTACATCAATTGTTTCACCTAATTCGTAGTGACATTCATAATTCTTTTCTCTATATGTCTCCGGTTTATCTGGGTCTCCTATAAGCTGCTTAGCCTGAACACTAAGTACATGCCCTTCGACTCCCACATCCAAATCCGACTCATTAACTCCTGGCAAATCAAAATAAAGATAAAAATTTTCTGCTGAATCGACAATATCGACTAATGGTTGAACTTTGTGTTTCATTATGCAACTCCTTGTGTTTGAATTGAAATTTTCTTTGATGCTTGAGCCGCTTCTTTTTGAAGCTTCACTGTCAAGATTCCATCCTTATATTGTGCTTTTACTTTATCTTCATCGACTTTAAAAGGGAGAATGAAATTTCTTTCAAATCGTCCTTGTGGACGCTCACTTCTTAAGATTTTCTGTCCGTCTTCAACTAAAATTTTACGCTCAGCCTTAAGGTTCAAAGAATCTTCTTTGTATGTCAACTCTACCTTTTCTGGGTCAACTCCAGGTAATTCAAAACTCAGTGTTAATTCATTCTCGCCTTTAATGGTGTGCACTTTTGGGTACTGATCACCTTCTCGAGTCGAAAGGCTATGGTTGAAGTTATTAAAGATCTTATCTAATGAAGACCAAGGGTCCAATACAAATTTATTCTTATACATTTTTTTCTCCTTATGTTTTATAATTTGTGTGAAAGATAAATAAAAGAAGCCGTGCACAAACAACAAAAATAAACCTCAAAATATTAGTAATAAACACTTTACATAAATACGACCATAAGGAAACATATTCAGCTACCGTCATACTGACACATTGCTGGCACTCAATTTGTGATATTTTGACACGGAATAGATTTGCTCCTTATCAAAGCGGACTAAATTATAAAAATAAAAACAATAAGGGAACTCATGAGCAGCGATATATTTAAATTAATCTCCAAACGCAGAACCGTTAAACCCGCAAACTTTACCGAAGAAGAAATCCCCGAAGCCGTTTTAAAGGAAATTTTGGAGAGTGCTAATTGGGCACCCAACCACGGGCGCACTGAACCTTGGCGCTTTACTGTATTTTCTGGCAAGGGTCGAATCAAATTCCAGGACCTAATCGAAAAGATCTATAATGAGAACCCAGATGTCTACCCACCTGAAAAGCTCAAGAAATGGCAGTCTAATGCACTCTTAGCCCCTGTTATCATTGCAGTTGGAATGAAGAGAACTGAAGCTTGTAAAATCCCTTTAATCGAAGAACTCTGTGCTGTCTCCGCAGCTACACAAAACATCTTGTTAACTGCTGAAGCTCATGGTGTGTGCTCCTACTGGGGTTCCTCGATTAGTCATCTCCCTGGAACAGCGGAGGCTTTAGGCCTTGATGGTAAGGACGATTGCATCATTGGCTTCATTCACCTTGGCTACGCAAAAGATGAAGTCCACGATGGGGTGAGAAAATCTTCTATAGATGAAAAGATCACTTGGATTACTGAATGAAGGTATTCATTACTGGAGTTAGTAGTGGAATAGGTCTTGCTTTAGCCTCACAATACCTCGCTGAAGGCCACGAAGTCTATGGCCTGAGTCGTCGTCCTTGCCCCAACAAGGGCGTGCAATGGCTAGCATGTGATTTATCAAAACTTGAAGACATAGAACCCCTCCTATCGCAATTGCTCTCAGAAATTGACCAAATCGATTTAGCAATCCTCAACGCAGGAGTATTAGGAGAAATCAAAGATCTCCAAGATGCTCCTCTTGATGCTCTGAAGCAGGCGATGGACATCAACTTATGGTCAAACAAAGTAATTATTGATTACATATGTAAGGAAAAACGAACTGAGCAAATTATTACACTATCTTCTGGAGCCTCTGTAAATGGTAGTCGTGGATGGAATGGCTACTCACTTTCAAAGGCTGCACTTAATATGATGACAAGTCTTTATGCGAAAGAGTTCACTCAAACACATTTCTGTGCTTTTGCACCAGGGCTAGTCGATACCGCCATGCAAGATCAACTCTGCGCAATAGATGATATTGGGGATTTCACTTCATTAGAACGCATTCAGAGTGCTCGAGGAACAGAAAATATGCCGACCGCTGACGAGCTCGCCATCAAACTACCAAATGTATTTGAAGAACTCAAGTCTTACCCGAGTGGATCTTTTGTAGATATTCGAAAGATGAACTAGAGCCTTACTTCGTTCTGAAAAGCTTTATAGAACGAATAGTTATCGACTCACTTAACCCAAACTCAAGGTCTATACTTTTAAGTTTTTCTGCCGGTAAAGCAAGAGTCATATAATTCAGTCCCTTATAAGGGCGTAAAACTCCCTGAAAAGTTAAGTTACCACGCGTCATCCCTTCTTCCTTATGCCGTACCTTTAAATAGAAAGTACTATCGTCTTCCAAACCCACTGGCGACCAAAAAAGTATGCGTATATAATCGGCTTGTGTAGGCTTATCAAAACTGAGTGAAAATTCTGTATCCGATTGCAACGACCTATTCAAATTAAGTAAATCCATACTAGATAATCGCTCACCATCAATACTGGCATAGGCAGAGATATCTTGTCCCATTATATAGGAATTATAATTGTGTGTATGAAATAAATTTTGTTCTCCAGCTCCCTGCCAAAGCTGTTTAGAATCTCTACTCAAAGTCAAGACTTTACCAAAGTCTAATTTGTCTACGTCAACTCTCTTCACCGGCATCAAGTAAGGTAAAGAAATTTTTATTTCCGGTTTATTCTCTGCCTTAAAAACAGCTTGAGCATTGTCGGCATTTAAAGAGATACTGACCTCATCATTTAATTTCTTACTTTGAATTTTTATTTCATTTGCAAAGACAATGTAATTAAATTTTTTGTAAAGTTTCTGAGCTGGAAAATCTTCACTAGAATAAAAGTCGTGTAGCGACTGATACTTTTTTATGAGCCCTAAGACTTGAGATTCTTGACTAATAATTTGACTCAAATACTCGGGATGAAGCTCAAAAGGATAAAAAGCATAGCTACGTCCATCAATTTCAACTTGAAATACGTCCTCACTTTTACCTTGTTGAAATTCTAACTTTCGGGGGGCCTCCATACCTGCGAGTTGCAAATCAATTCGCTGACCAACTTTCCCTGTTAAGTAGGCAAGCGCTTCATCGTACAAAACGCCAAGCTCGGCTACCTGCCCTCTCAAGAGTTTCGCATTTACACCAAATAAATCTTTAGCCAAATCATCTAAATTTTTGACAGCGTCCCTAGGGTTCCCCCACAATAAACTAGAGACGAACATTCTACCATCACCAGTCTCTGAGGACAAAGGCCTTCTAACTAAATGACCGGACTGACTAGTAGACTGACCCAAATTATCTATTTGAAGGTAATCACCCTTTTCAATTTCATTGCCATCAATTAAAAAGCGGACACGCTCTTTTTTAAAGTCCTTAACATTTATAGTCGCTACCGCCTTTTGATCTTCGCTATAAGGAATGATCGATTCGGCGGTTGTTGAACCATCTTTGATCAAATAAAGTTTTATACTCTCACCCTGATAATCTTTCTGCAAATGTAAAAAATCTTTTTTCAGTAAAAATCCTGGGCTGTAGATTCTAAATAGGCTTTTATCTTGAACTCTCACCACATAAGTATGTAAAAAATCATGAGATCTAAATTTAGCATTTTCTAAATATTTCTGATGAATTTCCTCACTTCTAAAAATTGCTTTTCGAGGTACCTGTGAGTGCATTAACCAACCTTCCTTCATCACATCAAAATCAGAAATGACATCCCAACCATTTTTCCCGTGCACCTGTTGGTCTTGGGGAATATTTCTCTTCTCAAAACCTAAGCTTCCAACTTTTGCGTCCTTAAGACCAGGTTGAGTTGGTACATTATGTAGAGCTCGTTGCAGGGCTTCTTCTTCAGAAGGCGGCTCTTTACTTTCTACCTTTTCTTGAGCAACAAGTTCTGCTTCTTTCTTATCCTCTCCCCCCATAAAAAAGATCACTAAAGAAATAATGATGAGTAATAACGAGCCACCACCAGTAATCATCAAAATAGAGTTACTCTTCTTCGCTCCCGACTCTCTTGGAACTACTCTTCTTCTGGATCCTTCTTCTTCAATAGTTTTGGATGACGCTGCTCGCTTGGCAATACGTCGAGTATCCACTTTTCGAAAGTTAACATTTTTACGTTTTGCGGAGTTCGCATTGAGTTTTACCGGTTTTCGTTTGACTTCTTTCGCCATGCCTTCGGTTGAAATACGCATATCGCGTAGCGTTTCAGTTTCTTCTAATTGACCCGAGTACACCTGTAAAAAATAATTTCTTGCGGGGATCGAAGCCTTTAAGACTTCCTGCTTATAAGCTTCCACATCAAAGGGAACATAACAGAACTCAACCGTCTGTTTAACCGCATCGTAGATCACATAACTTGACTTGAGTGAGCCATCCCGGGGATCTCCCGTTGATCCTGCATTAACTAAATAACGAAAATCCTTTTGTATTTGGAATTGAAGTGGATCACATTTCTTCACTTCACCTTTTCTTATATCACATTGGAAATATCCGGGCAAATGAGTATGGCCAACAAACATCAAAGATGATTGTGTCGCGCCAAATGACTCAATGCTATCTTCCGATTGATAAATATAACCGAAGCGACCTGGAACTGCTAATTCCGCATGAGCACATTCAAAGCCAGGCCCTTCCATTTTCAAAGGCATATTTGCAAAGAGTTCAACTGCTTGATCACTCATTTGCTCACGCGTCCACTCAATAATCTGTTTTGCGTGATCGTTGAATAGATCAGAATCTAAGCGATTACCAATAACGGCATCGTGATTACCAAGAATAAAACCATCGCAGTTTTCATAAGTGCTTTCAAGAACTTTTACGGGAGATGGGCCATAACCGACCACATCACCTAGGCACAAAATACTATCAACGCCGCGCTTGCGAATATCTTTTAAGGTAACACTCCAAGATTGCCAGTTGGCATGGATATCTGTTACTATTGCGTAGCGCATTTGTTATAATATACCTAGTTAATCCGCCGCTATGCTCAAGCCACAAGGAAACGATCCAAGCACTTTTACGTAGAGGCAATGTTTTTTAAGCTCTTCGATAAGGTTTAAGACATTTTCATCTGTGCGATGACCATTAAAGTCCACAAAAAATAAATACTCGCCTTGGTGAGTTTTTGCTGGTCTTGACTCAATCATGCTCATGTTCACACCCTGTGTACCGAAGGCAGCTAAACACTCCATTAAGGCACCAACTTTATCTTTTAAAGCAAAAACGATTGAAGTCTTATCATCTCCAGTTGGCTTAGGATTTTGACGAGCAATAACTAGGAAACGCGTTACGTTTCGAGAATTATCTTCAATTGACCCATCAAGTATATTGAGTCCATTGGCATCTGCGGCTAGACCACTTGCTACCGCAGCAGCATGATCGTCCAGTGCAGCTCGTTTCGCTGCTTCAGCAGTAGAACGAACTTCAACTTGTGGCACTAAAGGGAAATTATTGTGTAGATAAATACGACACTGAGCTAAAGCTTGAGGATGAGAATAAATCACTCTCACTTGCTCTTTAGCACAGCGAGCCATGAGGTTCTGATGAGCCGCCAAATTAATCTCTGCACAAATACTTACCTCAGCCTGATTAAACATATCCAAAGTGTAAGTAACTGCACCTTCTGTTGAATTTTCTATTGGAACAACTCCATAATCAACTTTAGCTCTATCCACTGCCTCGAAGACATCGGCAATACTATTTTTAGCCATATAGGAAACACTACGACCAAATTTTGATAAGGCTGCTTGATGAGAAAATGTATTTTCAGGCCCAAGAAATGCAATTTTCACCGGTGATTCTAAGGCAATTGCTCCAGACATAATTTCGCGATATATGGCATGTAGCGTCTCATTCTTTAGAGGTCCCTCGTTGATTGTTTCTAATTTTTCGAGGAGTGCTTTCTCTCTTTCTGGAACATAAATTTCGCTAGAATTCGCATGTTTCCAATCCCCTACTTGGCGTACGTATGTGTAACGTTCATTAATCATCGCTACTATGCTACGGTCTAAACGATCTATTTCAGATCGCAACTCACTCAAATTTTTCTTCATAAACACTTTTTTAAATACACATTATAATTATGCTAATAAAGTTCAGAAACTTGAGCCTTCAAACCTAAAAGTTTAATTTTACCTTCCCACGACTAAAACTTGGGAGTTTTTAAGCTCACCTAGATGAACTTTGCTTCAATCGTAGATATATTGACCCTAAATTATAGAAAACTTAAGGATCGCTAATGACCTCAGCACTCCACCTTATCAGCGGAAACGATGAAGCTCGCATCAAGCTCAAAGCGAAAGAGCTCGTTGAAATACTCAGCGAAGGCTCCACTGACCCTTTTGCATTGGAGGTCATTAGTCGCCAAGAGAGTGAAAGCCCCGATGAGATGCTTAAACGAACCATACTCTCTTACATGTCTCCACCCTTCTTTGGCAAAAAAACGATTTGGTTAGATGATTTTCCCGCTTTCAAACAAGAAAATGGGACCTCAAAATCGGCGACTGCTCTAGAAATCCGTAATCTTGTAGAGCAAATCAGCCAATTCCCCGCTGATAATATCAACTTCGTTATCAGTGGTAATGATTGCGACAAGCGCAAAGCCCTCTACAAAGCCTGCTCAAAAAATGGTGAAGTTCACCTCTTTAATAAACCTGAGAAAAAAAATCGTAATTGGCAAGTAGAAATGACTCAAATTGTTCGCGAACAGGCCAATGAAATGCATTTATCCATTCAGCCTCAAGCCCTCGATTATTTAGTCACCTGCTTAGGAAATGACACCCAACGAGTCCAGCCCACTCTCGAAACGCTGTGGTGCTATGCTAACGGCCAAAACCCAATCAACCTTAATCAAGTACAAAATGTTATTAGTGGCAACGAAGCCGCTGATGCTTGGATCTATTCCAATGCACTATCAAAGCGTAGTCTAGAGATAGCTCTCAATTCACTTAACATACTCATGAGTCGCGAAAAAGACCCCGAGTCTTTAGTCTCGCGCTTACTCATGCAGGCTTCATCCCTCTTCCACAACTTTGTCCAAGCCAAACTCGTAATGCAAGCATTGAAATTAAAGAACAGTAGCGAACTTGAAGCCACCCTAAAATCTGTAGATCCCGATACTTTCAAATATTATAAAAGTAAATATCCGATTGTGAGCTTTCACCCTTACAGACTTAAACTAATTGTGGAAGATTCTCGTCGTTACTCGAACAAAGAAACACTAGGAGCTATGGACCTCATAAATACTTCCATGCAAAAACTCTTTAAAAGTGGCAGTTCAAAAAGACTTATCTTAGAAAGTTTAACTCATCGCATAATCTCGAAAACAAGTGCCTAAAAGTTAAATAAATCTGCTTTTATCTCGAAAACTTTCTCAGTCCTATGATCCATTCTTGATTTTGCTCGCCAGTTCCTGTAAACTACAAATAATATATGTCAATTTGGGAATGAAAAAATGGGTTTTAAGAATAATCATAATACTAATGAGCCAGTACTTCGCAGAGGATCAACAACTAAGACTCCAGATGCACCACCATCGATAAGCTTTGGTCAATCCACCGATAAGACTGAAACTCCTTCAGGCCTGCCTCATCATCATGAAGTCGTCATGTCTATACTTGACGATACTTTATCTATCCCTACCTTGACTATACTTGACTCTCTCCCAAAAGACTGTCTACATCAAAATTGGCACAGTCAACTGGACACTTCTGAACCTTTAATCACCTTCAATAAAGAAGATATCCTCAACGTATTACAACAGGGTACCTTTCGTATTACGGTTGGCCCATTAGCCTGCCTCCTACCCAACACACTGGTAACTGCAGAAGGCTACCATTCTACCGCCGTCACTGAACTCCCCTTAGATGAACTTCTAGAAGTTATCCCAAAAGATTGGTTTAAGAACCCTTATCAATCCTGCGCACTCGACGAGACGATTGCCGCCATGGACAACCCTTTTGAACTTGAAGACACGGTTAATTCTGCGACACATGAATATAGTGAAAGCGCTGATGAAACCACTTCAATTCCAGTCCATACACCTGCTACAGAACCTAATAATCGACTACCTAAACCAACCGTACTTCCCCAGTCCCCTAAAAACAATCATCCAGACATGGCGATCACGCAAGAAATGGAACTCCAAGCTCCCCCTGATTTCATTAGCTCATCTCAACCTCAGTACCCTGAAACAGCGCAATTTTCCGTCAGTGATTTTTGGGACAAGGAAAACAATCAAGCACCGAGTTCAAGACCCAAATCTATCACCGCTGCTTCGCCAATTTCAGAACCTTTAAATCCACGAGTTACCAAAATAAATAATAGCGCTCAGCGTAGACGCCAAAGCTCGGTCTTTGACTTACAAGAACCTAAAGAAGAAAGTGTCGTCCTTGAAGTTGACGAAACTGTAAGCTCTGAGGCCCTCGAAATTTCTCCTCATAGCGAGGAAAAGTTTTTTGAAAAGAAAAAAACTGATTTCGACCTTTCAACTCTTACTCCTGTTCAAAACGCAGTCATTCTTGAAGATCCAAAACAAACTGTCTGCATGTACAATCGTCCTACCGGCGACATCGTCGTCTATGCAGAATGTATTTCTTTTTCCACTTCATATATCTTAGCTAAGCTCACTTTTGAGTCCTCATCTTTAAACCCCGAAGAATTCCTAGAAATCCCTCAACAAGATATTTTAAATATTATAAAAAAGGGAACTTGTTCGATCTCTCAAGAAACTATCCACCAATTCCTTAAACTCCCTAATGGCAGCCCAAAAACTGGCGATTTAGATCTCCCGCTTACAGATATCCTCGAGCTCATACCAAATGATTGGTATCTATCTGACCAATCACAAGAGTTAGAAAATGTTCTGAAAAATATGGGTGATGTTTTTACTGAGAAACAACTCGAACAACTCGCCGACTCCAAATACATGGAAGCTCAGCTAGAAAATATCGATGATCAAACCGAAGAATCGACTACACGCGCATCTACTGCTCTAGAGACAGCTACTGAACCTATGCATGATGAAGAAACGCAAGTCTATCCTGGAGGAGGGGGGAGCTTATTGGATAACCTTATAGGAGCTAACTCTTCAATTATGGGCTTTTTACAAGAAAGTGATGATGAAGCTACCGGAGAAGTCTCTCCAATGGACACATCCGTGCTCGATGCAGACAAAAGTGGTTTGGAGAACGACATCAAAACACATAAGACAATTCATATTGGCTTAAGCAAAGACGATGCAATCAAAGAAGCGACTCCCATCAAAGATGCTTTAACTGAAGAAAACACCTCGGTTGATTTTGTCGATCTCGATGTAGAAGACGAAGAAGTCGGTAAAAAAGCTGAAAAAGGAATAACTAATTCTCATTTCCGCAAACCACCTAAAACGAAGACTGTGGTTTCAAATGAATACGATATGGAGCTGCATAGCCTCATTGAAAATCGTGAGCAAGAACTCAACCCCCATTCAATCCCGCACCCTACCCCACCTGAACGCAAAGCCACCAAAAAATCTGATCACCCCCACACTCAAGAATGTGCCTCTGTTGCACCTAACGGTATCCATATTAATCAATGTACGCTTGACGACTTGCTACTCATCTGTAACAAAGAACTTGCACAAAAAGTACTCGATGCACGCACTGAGCCCTACCCCAGCCTTGAGAGTCTAAAACACCAAGCTCAGCTCAGTAATGATGAGTACCACAGCCTAACTGGACTTAGTGCTAAGGAATACCACATCCAAAAAGAGACTTATCTATTCTCTATTGCCGGAGAAACTAACGATTCCTCAGTCAATACTTTCATAAAGCAACTCAAAGATAAATGTGAATTTGATTTTGTGATGCTCTCAACTTTAGATGGTTTAAATATCACTGATTGTGGAACAACTAACAGTATTGACAAAGAAGAACTCGCTGCTTACATCCCGAAACTTATTTCAACGAAAAAAGACTTCTTAGAAAACACCAATATTCCACAAGCACAAGATTTCTCATTTTATCTAGGGGACAACTGCCTCTCCGTCAGCATTGCGGGCAATGTTTACTTCACTTGCATTCACAGCTCACCATGGCCAAATACAAATCAACTAAAGTTCCTCCACAGTTTACGTGACTTAGTTGCTTGGTACTTCTCTCATCGTTTAATCTTATAAAGCAGCTGAATTTTTAATTTCTAAATAACAGTTCACTAGCTTTGTGTGCAACTGGCTTGGAGCGACGTCAAGAGTAATAATTTGATTACCTTGCATTGACTCAAGAGCTTTTTTCCGAGCGCGCAGAAACTGACTCAAAGCACTATACGTCAACGCACCTTTGAAGTCAGTAACTTCAGCCTGCTCTTGCTCAGCAAAAACCTCTTCTCTCAAAGCTACAAAAACCACCAAATGCGATTTACGCAAAGCTTTTAAGGATTCGAGCATTTCTGGATCTTGCTGATCTCTCATATTAGTTAAAACGATAATAAGTGCACGCTTTTTTAACACCTTCTTAAGCTCTTGAACCGCTGCAGCAGAATCTCCTTCCATTGTACTTGGGTGTAAGTCATACAGACCAGTTAAGAAGCGGTTAACATTATTGACGGACTTTTTTACTGGTAAAAAACGACGCTGCTCTTGAGTCCCATAAGTCATCATACCAACCGCATCACCTTGCCTCGAAGCTACATAAGTCAACAACAGCATCGCATTCATAGTGTGATCAAAGTGAGAGAGCTGACCGTCCATTGATCGCATACGACGCCCACAATCTAACATAAAGAAGATTTGCTGATCTCGCTCTGCTTGGTATTCGCGCGATATTACCTTCTGCATACGAGCGCTTGCTTTCCAGTCAATACTTCCCATTCGATCACCCTTGCGGAATTCACGAAGTTGCAAAAAGTCTGTTCCTGAACCTCTCTGACGCTTTTTCATAATCCCTAGCTGAGCCAAACGCTGCTCTGCAGCTAAAACACCATAACGAATAACCTCTGCATAATTGGGATAAATTCGCACCGAACTTTCTTCACCAAGCTTAAAGTAACGATTCCAAAAACCCAAAAGTGAATTGAAGCGAAGCTCACATTGCTTAAACTCAAAATCTCCACGCTGCTGTGGTGTAATCGCATAATCCAACTCAATTCGCTGACCTGGATCCAAGCTCACTTTAAAAGGGAAGTCTTTAACCTCGTGCTCCGTTGGGTAGTGATCCACGAGCTCAAAATCAAAACGTTGATTTGAACGATTCCTCAAAGCTAACTTAACTTTACTTGCCACACCTAAAGGCATCGTATGCGAGACAATTCGCTCAAATTCAATAATCGGTTGCTTCCATAAGCTCAGTAAGTCGAAAAGAAATATACATACTAAGATCACACAAGTACTCAGCATTAACCATTTCAAATCTGGATAAAACAACTGCCCCACACTAAAGGCACAAGCGACAGATAGGACAAAGAGTAATCTATATGCCGGTCTGAAGCTTTTTAATTTCACAAACGTGGCGCCTCTACCTTGTCAAGCATATCTTCTAAAACCTGATCGTGGCTAAAACCTTCGATCTCCATTTCAGCCGAAAGAGTAATACGGTGACGTAAAACAGGCAAAGCCATTTCTTTAATATCGGCAGGCACAACAAAATCTCTTCCAGCAATGAGAGCCATCGCACGAGCAATACGTATTAGGGCCAAAGCTCCCCTTGTACCAGCTCCAACTGAGATGCCCGACCAATTACGAGTTTGACGTACAATTGAAACTGCATATTCAACGACTTGTTCGTCTACTGTGACCTCAGCGGTTTTTTTGCGCAAAGCTTCCGCCTCGTCATTACTAATGACATTTTCTACTAAACTCACATCGAGCTTTTCTCGGCTTTGCCCTTTCGTCACTAACTTAACTAAATCAAACTCATCCTTTTCTTCAGGATACTCCACGCTTACCTTAATGATAAAGCGGTCCAATTGAGCTTCAGGCAAAGGATATGTCCCTTCCTGTTCAAGTGGATTTTGAGTCGCCAAAACCATGAAAGGTGGCTTCACTGCATGCGATTCGCCTTCAATCGTTACTTGACTCTCCTGCATAACCTCAAGCAAAGCTGATTGAGTTTTTGCGGGCGCACGGTTGATTTCATCAGCTAAAAGCAAGTTACAAAACACGGGCCCTTTGCGAATCACGAATTCTTGATTTTTCATATTAAACATAGCGTGGCCCATAACGTCGGCAGGCATTAAGTCAGGCGTGAATTGCACCCTTGCGAAGTCACCTGAAAAAGTTTGAGCAATCGCTTTTACCAAAAGAGTTTTGCCGAGTCCAGGTACACCCTCAATCAAAACGTGACCTGCCGCCAAAAATGCCGCCAAAACTTGATCAACAATTTTATCTTGACCAATCACCACCTTTCTTATTTGATCGCGAATTCGCATAATTTGGTTCATCTCCATATTCAAAGAGGAGGCTACTTCAATATTCGATTCAATCTCTTCAGTCGTTTCTACTTCTTGAGCGACTTCCTCAAGATTAACCGGAACTTGTTCATCATTTACTTTATCTTCATCCATCACAAAGAATCCTTTATTTTTTTAAGAATCATTACTATTTTATAAAACTGATCCGGAGTCTTGTAGGTCTCCGTCATTGAAAGAAAAACTTCATTACTCGGAAGTTGACTCAAATCTCCCAAATACTGTGTTTGTTCCGTAGGTGAAAGTCTATTGCTTTGCGGATGTCGCATCTTTAATTGCTCTTGTATGTTAAAGCGCAATTCTTCAACTAATAAATGCCCTTGCTTGGCTCTCCATTGATACTCACCACTAACCTGAATATGCTCCATAATCTTACGAGAATTCGCACTTTTATCCAAATTTAAGGGACCAAACCTTTTTGAAACCATTAGCAACCAAACCACAACACAGGAAATCAACAAAATCAAAGTAATCCGTGCTCGCGTCTTGATCCAAGACCACACTCCCATGTACTCAGGGCGCGTTGCTAAAACCATCGCCTTATCGCGATCAATTAGATCAAACAAAAGCTTAGCGTTATCTTTTTGTCGCAAGTTATTATTATCAAAAGCGCGCAGTGAATTAAAGAGATAGATTTTGCCCTTACCAAACTTCTTAACACCGTAAAGCAAAACTCCTTTATCGGTACGATATTCTTCCGTATAAGCATCCAATTCCAAGCTCAATGCATTGGGCATATGTAAGTCATACTCCCCCACTTTGCCATTCAAAACTTTCTTATCGCCACCATCGACTTCACTTATGCTAAACAATCGCTGGTGCATAGGAGAAAGCTCAACCTCAAAATCATTACGGCTCCTCGCACTACCACTAATCAAAACGCCCCCATTCTCTAACCAGTCTTCCAAGTCACCAAACAAACTAATATCCGTAGGGATGTACTCTAATGGAACAAACACAACTTCATCTTTCGCAAATTTGCCCCAGCTCGTCAAGTTGGCCTCCGCATTAGTAGAATTCATCAAGCTCTCCGACAATCTCTGCAAGGCTAAATAAGGCTTGGCTTTAGCATCCCCCTGAAAACCTACATATTCACGCTTTTCCACTTCTTCTGTGTTCGAAATAAACCAATAAATTATATACATTATCAAGGCAATCAGGAGCACAAGAAAAACTTTAAAGAGCTTACTCATGCTTGTACCTCTTCACGCTTTTCAAACAACTGTTGCCAACGCTTACAAAGCTCTTCACAGCGATTCTTCTCAGGTAAATCATGTGCATAAGCTGCTTTGAGCCAAATATTCGTTAGGTCCTTAAAAAAGTATTTTTTATCTTTTTCACCTAGAGATTCCACACGACGTAAGCAATCCATCTCCGTATCACTTGAACGTAATTTCATCCCCGCTTCCAAGAGCTGAAAGACACTCCCTCGGTACAACAGGCTGATAGCTCCGCGAACGTCGCCTTTCTGTAACAGGCTAGTGACTTCTTTTGCGATATCATCCGGCAATGAATCTTCACTGAGATCCATGCCCATAAACTTAATGACTTCTTTCGTCGTTTTGGGAGTTCTATACTCTAGCTTACGTTCATCCATAACAATCACAATGATTTTCCAAATCAACCAAATTAAAGCGCCTGCCATCAAACAGATAAACAAACCTTTAAAGAAGCCCGCCATAGACACCCAATCAAAATCGCTCTCCTCTTGTTCTTCTTGATTACTCCCATCAAATAGCCAGTCTAAAAAGCTCGCATCAATGTCTTTAAACTCACGCTTCTTTACATTTTTATACTCGTTAAATTCTTCATCGGCCATAATCGTCTCTAACTCACGATCCACTTCACTAGATTGAGCCTGAACGGGAGAAGGGCATAGAAAGATAAATGCCATTATCAGCAAGGGAACAATTTTATTTGTCAACATACTTTTTTCTTTGATTCGATCCGCAAGACTTCTAAACTGAAGTTCAATATCCCAACCCTCAAGAACCATACGGCGGCAAATATAGAGAGTGAATCCACCCGCAACATAAAAGGGGCGTATCAATACCATCGACAGCGCCGTCACTAGGTACACAAAAAATGACAGCCACGTGGGCAATTGCTCCAACCAATAAACAAAACTATCCAAGTCAAAGATTTTACTGGGAATATCTCCCTTAACTTCTACTGGAACAAATAAATAACAGATAGTTAAAATACCTGCCGCAACTAACTGTTCTATATGGAGGTACATCACTCCATTCCAAGCACAATTACTACTCGTACTCGAACCAGAAAGAACGCGTAAACGTTTTTTACGACTCGCCCCCTTTAAACCCTCCAACTGCCAAATAGGCATCATAAAGGCTCTTGAGAATGTGAAGCGCCACATGAAATGCAGACTAAAGAAACCTTTTTTGAGTTCTTTGGGAAACTCTTTTAAACTATGTTTGACACTCGGTGTCTCTCCAAAAATAATACGACTAAGATCAAAAATAATAACACGTTCGAAAATAGGTAAGAAAAACCAAAACACAAAAAAGCCCCAAAATGGATAATCCTTAAAAAGGAGAAATAGTAGCAGGGTGTAGGGGATCGTAAGTGCCAACCAAGGTTTATAAAACGATAATAAATTTTTCTTCAGTAAACTTCGACCCAAGTCAAAAGCTTCCCAGTTATTTCGGGGGCGTAGTGCAATTTGTAAATTATTCAGATCCACGACGACGACCCATAAATAAGAAATATAAAATCATTCCCAACCACATGCATCCAGCGACCCAATACTTAACATCTACTGGAATGAGTGGAGATGATGACCAAAAGGCTTCGATAAATGCCGCCAAAAAAGTCATGAATGCCGTTCCCCATAGAAGCGTCATGGCATCTGCCGCACAATCTTTCAAAGACTGTAAACGACTCTTATTGCCTGGCATTATAAAAGAGAACCCTAACTTCATACCACACGCGCCTGAAAATACCGCTGCAGTAAGTTCTGGTGCACTATGACCACAGACAAATGGCCAAAAAGTTTCGCCATAGCCAATCTGCGTAATATACCCAGCCACTCCACCAATAGCCACACCATTATAAATCATAAAAAAGATCGAGCCGACTCCGGCAAACAAACCACCGGCAAAACAACGAAAATCAATCCCCACATTATTCATTATGTAGTACCCCCACATCATGAAGTCTTGACTCGCAGGACGAACCTCTTCAAAGTGACCGTTGGCGGGATCATAACTTTCTTCCATTTGCATCAGCATATCCGTCGGCAAGAGCATGTGAGCTAAATCAGGGTAATACTGAATCAAAACAGCTATACTAACTAAAGGAAGATAAAATAAAATATGAGAAAAAAGGATCAGCCTCCATTCCTTTCGAACCATACGAGGAAAATCTTTTTGAAAGTAACGAATAATTTTCATCTCAGCTCCACCACGGCGCCCATAGAGACGCTGGTGACCAGAAGCCACGAGTTCCTCTAAGTATTGGATCAATATCGGACTATAATTCCGACCCCTTGCCACTGCGAGCTGCTTGCACAAGTTGCGATACATAGATGGAAAATTGTCATTGAGTTCAACATCTCGTTTAATTTTTTTATTAAACAGATCTTCCAGTACTTTCCAAAAATCGCGATGCTTATCTTCAAAAACTCTTTGTTTCATGAATCTTTCACTCCCTCTCCACCGGCTAAACCTAAGGAATAAGCATAAAGTTTTTTCACTGCTGCAGCGCCTTCCTCTCCATGTATCTCTTCTAGAATCTCCGCCAACTCAACCTGTCGTTGTTTACTCAACATGTGATAACGTTCGCCAAAGGCAATAAAGCTCTTTTGCTCTTCTGGATTGAGAGCCACAGGAGGAAGCAAAGGCTCAACCTCTGGTAAAAAAACTTTAGACCTTTGACTATCTGCGTAAACAACAATGCTATCTGCCGCCAAATCGCCCAAGCGCCTATTTCGTGAATCTGCGAACATCGCAAGAAATTCCAAGCCCCATATACTGGCAAACATATCAGCTAAACGTAAAAAATTTCGAATCATCGATGACCGCCAACCGACGGGAGTACCATTGCCATGTAAGACGCGAATTTTCATGATTCTCTTACCCGGAGTCATCCCCTGATGAAGCACCTCAAATAATACGGGATAAAACCACCATAAAACAAAAATTGCTACGAGAAAAAGTCCTGTAGAAGCATCTCCAAAAAGTCCCAAAATAATAGCCAGCGCTATAAAAATGATACCTTTAAAAACAAAGTCGAGTAAATACGCCGTCATTCGTATTGGCAAGCTTGCCAAACGCATACTCAAATTAACGCCTTCGGGTGTTTCCACCCAAAAAATCGTGTCTATTTTATCTCCCATAAAATCCATCTTCTTTTGACTTCAGTTAAGCTAAAGACTTTTTAGCTTAATGCAAAGCATCTATCACCTTTTTAAATATTTATCAGAGCCCAAAACCTTAAATGCTATTGCATGGACTATAAAGCTGCAATTTGTACAAGTCTTAAAGCCTCCCAAACACACTGACTTATACAATCCAAGACTTGCATACAAATAAAGATCACACATATTTAAGACATGTAGGAGAAAATAGTGAACTTTCAGTCAATCCCAGAATTAACCCGAGACACCAAGCGCTTTCGCGAAGTCATCACCGTATTCATTAAGTACGGATTAATTGACTGGGTCGAAAATTATGAACCTGAGTTCATGAAAAACCTGCGTCAGAAAATTCACTCGCACCCCAACATAGAAAACATGTCTCATGCCTGTCGTTTGCGCCTCGCATTTACTGAGCTCGGCCCAACTTTCATCAAGCTCGGCCAAATCTTAAGCACGAGAGAGGACCTAGTCGGTGAGCAACTCGCAGCCGAACTCAAACTTCTACAGGACTCCACTACGCCTGACAGCGCTGAACAAGTTCGTGAAACTATTGAAGATGAACTCGGCAAAAAAGTCGAAGAACTCTATGCTGAATTTGAATTCGAATCTTTTGCCTCAGCTTCAGTTGGACAGGCGCACTTCGCAAAACTATTTGATGGCACAGATGTCGTCGTAAAAATCCAGCATCATGGCATTGAAGATAAAGTCGTCAAAGACCTTAGCGTTTTTTCAAAAATTTTGCAGTTAGCTGAAAAATATGACTCTGGCCTCGCTTCCTACCAACCAACAAAGATCCTCGAAGACTTTAAAAAAAGTCTCTTCCGAGAAATGAATTTTGAACGCGAACTTCAAAATATGGCTAAAATCGGCAAAAAATTTGCCGATGATAAAACAGTTCACATCCCCCACACCTACAAAGAGCTATCATCTCAAAAAGTTATCACCATGGAACGCCTTTATGGTATGAGTGTTTCAGAATTAAAAACTCACCACCACCTCCCTGTAACTCCTGCGGAAATTGCAAAAAATGGCGCCCTCGTCTTCCTCAACATGATACTTCGTGACGGAGTCTATCACGCTGATCCACACGCTGGAAATATATGGATCCTTAACGATGGACGCATTGGCCTTTTAGACTTTGGTCTCATTGGCATTATTGATGAAGAATACCGCGAAATGATTGAGGATGTGGGTTTTGCCGCTTTGGATCAAGATGCTCAACTCATTACTGATTATGTTCTACGTATTGGCAAATGTCAACCCAAACTAAAGCGCGATGAACTGCAGGCAGACATAACCGAATTCCTTTACGAATTCCAAGTTGAAAACCTCGAAGACATTGATTTTAGCGGGGCTTTAAAAGAAGTATCACGCATAATTCGCACCTACAAAATTATTTTACCCAGCAACATATCTTTACTCATCAAAACCCTCATCATGCTTGAAGGAACATCACGTTCACTCGACCGTAACTTCAATTTTATCCCACTGATCAAAAGCTTCCAGATTCAAAGACTCAAGGCTCGCCACTCTCCCTTGCGAACATATAAGAAGCTCAAGAAAAAATATAAAGAGTGGGATCGCCTTATCGAAATGATGCCTCGGGAACTCATCCATCTCGTTGAAAACATGAAGGCGGGTTCCTTTGATGTAAAACTTGAGCACCGAAAACTCGATGCAGTTATCAACCGACTCGTCTATGGCATTATCATTGCCGCTTTGTTTATCGGTTCATCTCAACTCATTGGCCAGCGTATCCCCCCAATGATTTTTGAAATCTCTATTCTCGGATTCATGGGCTATGCCACCTCATTTGTGCTCACGATCAAACTCCTCTTGTCTATTCGTAAATCTGGTGACCTAAACGGCAAATAAGCTTTGACTTATCTTTCTTTATCTTTAGATTGAAGAGTCAATTTGGATACCCATTCATGCCCAACGAAAACCCAACCATCACCAACAAGGTTCACCCGCTTTTAAAAGCACTAATTGCTTTTGCTTTAGGCTTATCAGTCAACCTTTGTTTCGAGCCCTTCAACTTACATTTTCTTGCGTGGTTCGCATTAATCCCCCTTCATCTGCTTGGCTTAGGCCGGCACGACCGTGGAAATTTTTATATTGGCTCGGCATGGGGCTTCGGCTATTTCCTAGGCACCTTTTACTTCCTCTACCCCATCTTCCTATTATGCCCCCTATTGGTCGCCTTAATTTGGACGCCTATTCCGGGAATATGGCTCTATCTCACTTGTAAACTACGTCATTACTTGCTCTTCCCAAAAGCCAGTGAAGAACACGTCTCTGCCCCTCATTACAGACGCATACTTAACTTGCGCTCAAGTTATAAACTTTTTATTGCAGCTGCCGTGCTTTGGTCATTTTTTGAATGGGTCCGCACATGGCTTTTCACTGGCCTCCCATGGAATAGCATTGAAGTCAGCCAAGTTTATCAATTACATTTCTTAAAAAACGCCTCTTTCATCGGAGCCAATGGCCTTGCCTTCCTTATATCGCTCATCAACTTCAGCCTCGCCATCCTCTTGGAAATTTATCTAGTGAGAAAGAGCGCAGAAAAACAAAACTTACCAAAAAGTTTACCTAAATTAAAAAACTACTATAGCCTTCCCATATTGGCCTTGATCACATTATTGCTCTCCACCATCATTGCCGACAAACTTCAGCCCGAAAATAAAGCTGACTCAACTATCCGCGTCGCGATGATACAGGGCAATTTCAAACCCTACTTCAAACCGCTAACTTATGAAGAGTACCAATTTCATCATCAAACCTACAAAAATTTAAGCGAAGCGGCAATTCTTCAGAAGCCTGACCTCATAATTTGGCCAGAAACTCCCATGCCCTCAAGCTACCAACGCGATGCCGCCTTCCCCGAACTTGTTCGTTATCTAAGTAAAAAAGCCAATGCTCACTTGCTCTTTGGCACTGGTATGACTGATGTTAACCCTCAAGACCCTGAGCATAAAAAATATTATAATTCTGCCCTCATCAGCGATCCCAACGGTGACATCATTGCTCGCTACGATAAAATCCATACCGTCCCCTATGGCGAATACTTACCTGGACGTTATTTAATGAGCCATGAACTCCACGAGAAATTAAATAAATTCCGCCAAATGGGCCCTAGCCTTAGCCATGGAAGCGAATTCTCCGTATTCCCCCTCGCCAAGCAAAGTCGCATTGGTATCAACATTTGTTTTGATGATGTATTTGAAAATATATCGCGAAGCTTTGCCCGCAACAATGCCAATATCCTCTGTACAATCACTAATGATTCATGGTTTGGAGAAACCGCTGGTGGAGCTCAACACTCCGCTCACAGTATTTTTCGTGCCGTTGAAAATGGCCTCCCCTTTTTGCGATGTGGCAATACTTGCGAAACCATGTTGGTCTCATCTAAGGGCAAAGTTGAACAGCTCTTACTCAACCCTGAGAACGGCTCACGCTTCACTCGTGGTGTGCTTTTTACTGAACTCGACTTTTGTGTTAACCCTGAAAAAACCTTCTACAATAAACTCTATTATTTAACACCCAGTTTCCTAAGCTTTGCATCTCTCTTTATTTTTGGCTTTATGCTCCTGCAATTTCTCAAAAGAAAGAAAGCGCTTAATGAAATAGCTCTCGAGGAAAGTTAAACCTCGTAAAAAGTGACATCAATAACACCTCAAGTCCATCTAAGTCATTCATTTGTAATTACTATCAGTCATTTAAACAAAAAGCTAAGAACTTCATTTTTTCTTGACAAACTCACTTATTCGAGTACAATCCTCCCCAAATAGACAGGATTTAAAAATGAAAAATTATGATGTTATCGTTATTGGCGGTGGCCACGCAGGCATAGAAGCTTCACTCGCTTCTGCTAGAATGGGTGCTGAAACTCTGCTAATAACGCAAAATTTAGACCACATCGGGCAAATGAGCTGCAATCCAGCGATTGGTGGTATTGCGAAAGGTCATGTGGTGCGTGAAATCGATGCCATGGGTGGTGAAATGGGCCAAAATACTGATGCCTCTGCACTACAATTCCGCATGCTTAATGCTTCACGTGGCCCTGCGGTTTGGTCACCTCGCGCTCAGTGTGATAAAGTACTTTACCAAAGACGTATGAAGCAACAATTAGAGAAAACTGAAAAGCTTCATACCCACCAAGCTGAAGGCCTCTCCTTTGTTACTGAAAAGAGTAAAATCATTGCCGTCCAAACTCAGTTTGGCGACAAGTTTGAAGCCAAATCTTTTGTTCTTTGCTGCGGAACTTTCATGCGCGGCCTTATGCACTTTGGTCCCCAACAGCTCCCTGGTGGACGTACGGGCGACACTGCCGCCGATGCTATCTCTGAGTCTCTCAAAAATGACTTGGGCTTAGAACTCATGCGTTTAAAAACGGGAACACCTCCGCGCGTCTTAGCCAAGACAATTGATTTTGAGAAGCTTGAAAGACAAGATGGAGAGTGTGGCGAATTTTCTTATTGGCCTCGTGAAAAAGAATACGAGACAATTGACCGCGGTGGCATCCCGCAAATGCCTTGCTACATTGGCAGAACAAGTGCAGAAACAAAACAGGTCATTGCAGACAACTTGCATCTCTCCCCCATGTATAATGGTTCGATTGATGCGATTGGCACTCGTTATTGCCCCTCTATTGAAGATAAGATCCACCGCTTTGGCGACAAGGATTCACATCAAGTTTTCCTCGAACCAGAGGGTGTTTTCACTGAAGAGTATTACCTCAACGGCATTTCGACTTCACTTCCTGTACAAATTCAAAATAAAATCGTTCACAGCATACCTGGTTTAGAAAAGGCAGAGATCGCTCGCTACGCTTACGCGGTTGAATACGATGTGGTTTCTCCTCACCAAACGCAAAACTCTCTGGCCCTCAAATCTTGGCCCAACCTTTTTGTAGCTGGTCAAATCAATGGCACTAGTGGCTACGAAGAAGCTGCGGGCCAAGGACTTATTGCTGGGGCAAACGCTGCGGGCTTAGTTGCTGGCAAACCACCATTAATTCTTGAACGTGATCAAGCTTATATCGGCGTGATGATTGATGACTTAGTCACAAAAGACATCTCTGAACCTTACCGACTCTTCACTTCACGTGCAGAGTACCGCCTCCTACTTAGACAGGATAATGCCGATCGTCGCCTCTCTAAAATTGCTTATGATTATGGCTTACTGCCTTACGAGAAATACAAAATCGCTAAAGACAAAGAAACTTTAATCGACGATGAAATTGAGCGCCTCAAAAACGAGCGGCATCATGGCAAAAGCTTATGGGAACATTTGAGTTCCCATAAAAACACTTACGAATCAGTTGTCGGTGAAAGCGACCTCCCTGACGATGTTAAGGAGCAGGTACAAATTGACGCTCGATACGAATGCTATATTCAACGCGAGAAACAGCAAGTGGAACGTCAAAAACGCTTAGCCAAAAATCCTATCCCCGAAGATTTAGATTACCTAAATATCACCGGACTTGGTAACGAAGCTAAGAACAAACTCAGTCGCTATCGTCCCGTAGACCTCGGGCAAGCTGCACGAATTGACGGCGTGACACCGGCGGAAATTGGCTTGATCCAAGTGCATATCAAACGCTTCGAAGAAAGTAAGAAAATTAAATCCTAGACATAAAAAAGCGAAGCAAGAAATTGCTTCGCTTTTATAAAATGTTGTAGGTTTCAACCATCTAAATCTTCATCTACAAAACCATCGCCTGCTGCGAAGTATTTATCTTCATCTACAATAATGCCAGATGGATTACGACCCATTTCATCAATTCGTGTTGCCGCAGCTAAATCAGAACCAAGTGAAGGTTTGGAGTAAACAACTGTCGAACTAGGATCCGCCACTTTTTCAGGTGCCTGTTGAATAGCTTGATCATTTTTATGTACGATATCTTTATCAAAGTCTTCAAATTCATCTTCATCCACTTTAAATTTGGGCTTCTTAATAACAAATAAGTAGGCTAAGGCACCAACAATAAGGAGAATAACAACACCACCGATCGCCAGTATAGTGAGCAGTGACATACCTTTGCCAGTTGAATATTTCTTGCCTTGGAAAGTTTGAGCTTGTCCAACGTTAATAGTTTTTTTCTTTTTCTCAATTTTCTTAACTGGCTTTAACTCTTTTAACTCTGGCGCCGCTTCTTCACCCATATCAGGTGCATGCTCACCTGCCAAGTCATCAACGTAGCCTGAGTCGTCAAACTTTAACTCTGGACTGACGTTCTGAGCAGAAGCCGAACTCACGAAAAAAAAGAATAAAAATATTTTAAAAAGTGTGTTTTTCATACATTACCGTAATTTTTCCCTCAATGTAATTGTAGATCATATAAAAACAATCATTTGCCCCTATAATCACTACTTTTTTAAACTGGAAAAAGCGAATCTCCATTCAATTAAATAAAATGCGGTACTTTCTCCGCTACGATCACCCTTTTTATGAGTAATAGAGCTTAAAATTTTATCTTTATAAAACTGACGAAGTAATTGTTTTGAAAAATCATTTTCTAGTTTTCGCACGCCACAGCTATGAACTAAATCAACCTGCATTTCATCATCTTCAATCTTAACGCTCAATAAAGTAGGTCCCTCGAGTTCTTCTTTTGAAACATCTGTAAATAAAACAAGCAATGCTTCATCTGTATAATAAGTATTCTCAACTGGCACTTCGTCAACAAAAACCAACAACTCGGCCAAACCCTTCTTAAGCTCAAGCTTAGGCAAATCTTCTTCTAATTCAGGCAAGGGCCATTCTTTTCTGATTGTGGATTCTAAATTCAAAGTGAGTGAGTTTTGAGCTTCGGGAAAATCTTCTTCAGAATAAAAGTCAGCCTCTCTAATTTCCATATCAGGCAACTCTAAAGACGGTAAATCAATTTTTTCATTTAACCAAACCGAAAAACCCTGCTCATGATCAGGCATATAAATAACGCGGGGATCCTCATCTAGTTCTTCGACACTTTGTTCAAGAGGCGACCGTAAAATAAGCTTTTCATCTTCGTCCATTTTTGTAAGAGAAGGTGTATTGAGCGAGTCTTGGAAATTAAAGAAAAAGAAAGGACTCACAAATAAAATAATGACTACCAAACTTATAATAGTCACCCTAAGTGATTTATTGGATTTACTCACTCTTTATAACTTCTTTCTCGAGCTTACTTGTGACTAAGTTCACCTCAATGTTCATATGCCTAACGATATCTAGAACAGTGATCACATATTCATAAGGAACTGCTTTATCCGCTTTCAAGGAAAGCACAGGACGGCGTTGAATTGAACGTCCATTCTCTTCGATATTTAAGGTTTTTTCTTGAACCACTTCCACCAAACTCTCTTCGAGTTTTTCCCAAGGCACGGGCTTGTTATTAAAGTAAGGCAAATATTTACCTTCGTGATCGACAATGACAACAGACAACTTATCTGTCGCAACAAGCCTAGCACTACTCGCAGTCGGCATCGTCGCCTTAAGCCCCTGCTGGAAATCCAAGGAAGTAGATACTAAGAAAGCAAAAAGAATCAAACTAAACACAGAGAGTAGACCCGTCATCGAAACAGGTTTACTTCTATACTCTAATTTGGTCTCAAAACGCATTAATTAAGGTCTCTATCATCACTAATAAATTCACCGCTGCGAATGAAATACATCATTTCATAAGCCGTCTTTTCCATATCTCTCAAGATTGAACGAATACGCGATAAATAAACATTATAAATCATGTAGGCCACGAACGAAACCGTCATGCCACTGGCTGCTGCAACAAGAGCTCCGCCAACATAAGGCGCTAAATTTGTAAGATTAACGAAGCTCCCCTCTATACCAATTTGGCGAAAAGCTTCAATCAGCTTTGCCACTGTACCCAAAAGCCCTAAAACTCCGCAACCTTGTGCGAGAGTCGCAAGTACATCCATGCGTTTTTCGAGGCGAAACTGTTCGTTGCGAGCGGCCTCTTGAATTGCGCCTTCTAAAATAACTGGCTCATCTTTCCTGTGCAAAATAGCCACACGAATAATTTGAGAAATCGCTCCGGGAGTATCATCACAGTGACTGACGCACTCGATCACATTACCCTTTTTTAAGTTGGAACAAATGCCCTGCATAAAGTCAGTACGATCAATATCCGTACTGTGAAAGTAGTAAAAGCGCTCAACTGCAAGCACAACAATTATTATTGCCAAAACCATAATGAGCCAAACAAATGGCCCTCCATCTTTGGCTAAATTCAAAACAAAATCGATCATCTAAAGTATCCCAAAATTAATGCTAACCAAGTTTAAC
The DNA here is from genome assembly GCF_000170755.1 of Lentisphaera araneosa HTCC2155. Taxonomy (NCBI): domain Bacteria; kingdom Pseudomonadati; phylum Lentisphaerota; class Lentisphaeria; order Lentisphaerales; family Lentisphaeraceae; genus Lentisphaera; species Lentisphaera araneosa. Next base: position 23,910 of record NZ_ABCK01000023.1, on the reverse strand, counting down.
CTCGTGACTAGGCTTTTCAATCCACTTAAGCCTTGAGACTCGGAAATTGACCAAGTTCAAAACGCCCTATAAACTCAGCCACAAATAGGTGTAAATAATCTTCATATGTACAAGAATTATGCGGTGTCAGCAATACTTGCTTATGCGCATATAGTGGTGACCCCTCACTCAGAGGCTCATTGTAAGTGACATCTAAGCCCGCGAAAGAACTTGGGTTTTTACATAGGAAGCTGAGTAAACTCTCTTCATCGACGACTGTACCACGTCCAAAGTTGTAGAAATGAGCTCCTGATTTTAAAGATGAGAAAAACTTATCCCCCAAGACCTTTTCATTTTCTTCATCCCCGGGGATGAGTGATAAAACATGATCAAAATCTTCAATAATGTCGCTGAGTTCAGACATCTTAACATACGAGAAGTCACCCCCGCCTATTCCCCGACGATTCGCTCCCACTACCTTCATTCCTAGTGTTTTGACTAAAGCCGCACAGTGCTGGCCAATATTACCACAGCCCAGAATCAGTAAGCTTTGATTTTTTAATAAGCGCCTCTCAAAACAAGCATTGCGATCCCAAGTTTTTTGTCCCTGCAATTCAAGCTGCTTACTAAATTGATTATTGAAGAACAACATCATTGCCAAGAAAGATTCGGCAATCATGGGACCATGAAAACTTGAAAATTCGACCTGAACAACTGAACTTGGAGCAGGAGCGACCCAATCACGACCTGCCGCAGGAGTCACAATCAGTTTAAGTTGATCTGCTAAAGAGTAAAACTCTTTTGGGAAATTCCAGCAAAAAACGGCTTCTGCTTCAGGAAGTAAAGACCTGAAATGCTCTTTACTCTCAGCCAAAATACATTGCTCTTCACCGAAAATTTCAAAGAGCGGCTGAAAATGTTCTTTGCTCCCACAAAAAGCATGAACGGGGCTATATAAATTAATGAGAAGCTTCATCTAACTCACTAAGTTTCTAGACGTCTTTACCTAACAAATCTTTAATGATCTCAGCAGCTCCACGAGCAATCAATTTATTGGCAATCTCAGTTCCTTTACCCGGAAGATCTTTTAGGTCTCCTGACATATCTTCACGGTAATATTCTTTGCCATCTGGAGAAGCCACAAAAGCTCTAAGCTCGAATGAGTCACCATCGATTGTCGCATAACAGCCAGCTGGGACTTGGCAAGAACCACCTATCGCTAAATTGAACTCACGCTCAACTTTAACTCTTATTGATGTTTCAGTATGATTTAATTTATTGAGCAAAGCACAAAGCTCTGCGTCGTCTTCACGACACTCAATACCAACGGCACCCTGACCTGGACTTGGGATGAATTTATCTGGATCGAGACTATCGGCAATACGATCACCAAACTCTAAACGGATTAAGCCCGCTGCCGCTAAGATAATCGCATCATATTTATCGTCGTCCAATTTAGCCAAACGCGTATTAACATTGCCGCGCAAGAGCTCAGTTTTAACGGGATATTGTCTATAAAGCTGGCTCGCACGTCTAAGTGAACTCGTCCCAACAACGGCGCCTTCAGGTAATTCATCGAGTGACTTATACTTATTAGATACAAAAGCATCACGCGGATCCTCACGTTCTAAAATAGCCTGAAGAATCAATCCCTCTGGCAATTCTGCTGGCACGTCTTTCATGGAATGCACGGCTAAGTCAGCCTCATCATCCATCATCGCCTGCTCAATTTCTTTAACAAAAAGTCCTTTGCCGCCGATTTTTGCGAGTGACACATCGAGAATTTTATCTCCTTGAGTCTTAATAATCTTCAACTCAATTTCTAAACTAGGATCGACTTCTAACAAACGACTCTTTACATGCTCAGCTTGCCAAAGTGCTAGCTGTGATCCACGGGTGGCAATTCTCAATTTCAATTGGGACTCCAAATCTTATAAATTAAATAAATCTTTAAAAACTTTAACTAAACGCGATGAATCATCGCGCTTCACTTCGTCTCGCAAAGTGATAATAGGATCGTGAAGTAACTTATTCACAATCTGATGCAAACTTTTATTAATGGCCTCTTTATCAGAATCAGATAAATGATTCAATTTCTTAAAAAGTTTCTTTTGCTCATCATCTTTGATACCATGTAAACGCTCACGGAAGGAATTAATCAATGGACCTACAGATGAAAGCGCCTGTTCTTCACGGAACTCACGTAACTTCGCTTCGACAATTTCTTCGGCACGACCAAAGGCACGACCGCGTTTCTTGCGATTCTCTTCGGCAATCTTATTGAGATCATCAATATTGTAGACAAAAACATCCGTTAAGTTATTAATCTTCGGATCAATATCTCGTGGTACGGCAATATCAATTAAAAACATCGGCTCACGACGTTTCGACATAGCGCCTTTAATGAGATCTTTTTCCAGCACATAACTTGGAGACCCAGTTGAAGAAAGAATGATATCCGCATTCCACACTGCATCTTCCAATTGATCTAAAGCAAATGCTTTGCCCTTAAACTTTGAAGCCAACTTCTCTGCATTATCTAAACTGCGATTTGCGACCATAATTTGATCAACGCCTGCTTCAAAGAAATGAACACCGGCTAATTCACACATTTCGCCAGCACCAATGAGTAAAACTTTTTTACCTGATAAATGATCAAATATATTCTTAGATAACTGCACGGCAATTGACGCTACAGACACAGAACCCTTGCCAATCTCAGTATCTCGTCGGACCTGGCGAGCACATTTCAGCATCTGCTGATAGATGTGTGCAAAATTTGCTGTCGCATAATTCTGCTCAAAACTCAATTCAAAGGCACTCTTAACTTGCCCTAAAATCTGTACTTCACCAACCACGAGTGAATCTAAACCCGAAGCTACTTTAAAAAGGTGCTCCAAAGCCTCGTAGTCATTATAATTATAGAAAAAATCTTGCAGATCACTTTCTTTGAGTGATCCAACTTCCATCAAATACTTCTCTAAAACTGATTGCTCACCATTAAAAATAAACTCAGTGCGATTACAGGTTGAGATCAAAACAAATTCGCTCAAGCTATCACAGCAATAAGTCAGAATTTCCTTTAACTTATCTGCACCAAAAGAGAGTCTTTCACGCAATTCAACAGGCGCACTCTTATGATTTAAACCAATGATCGAAATAAAGGGAGTTGTCATTTCTGCACCTCCGTGAACACGGGCTCAGCAGCAGGTGCAAAAGTACTAATGCAACCATAGAAAATAATGAAGGCCAAAAACAAAATGGTGACAAAGCGCGCCAGAGTACGGCAAGTCATTTTCTTGGCATTATACATGGCGAATAAAACTGTATAAACAACCCAAAGGATGCTACCCCAAATAACTTTGAGCTCGTTAAAACCCTCGGAGTCTTTTTTAAAATAATAAATCACCGCAAAAGCTATACCCACGGTCATTGCTGACCAACCACGATTAAACGACACACTAAATACTTGTTGCAATCGGTCCAGCGAAGGAAGTTCTTGGTCCAAAGCCATCTCTTTGTGATTCTTAAGCGCTCTCAATTTAACAAGGTAAGTCACACTTTGCGCAAAGGTGAAAAAGAAAATTGCGAAGGCCGCAATCAACAAAGCTTGGTGCATGAATAAAAAGAACTGGCCATCATAAGACGTCTTTGTCAACAAACTCGTACCGTCATTGAACACAACAAAAGTCATCAAGACTAAAACAATCGGCATAAACGCCGTACCGAGTAAGCGATTTTTTGTTTTGTAGGCCGTGTAATAATAAATCACTGCCATCAACCAGTTGGTTAATAATAAATTGTCAATTTCTGAATTAAAAACCTGAGTAATCAACAACACAGTAAGACCCAAAAAACCCATAAGTGAGCTTAAAGTACCAAAGACAAAACTCTTTTTATCTCGTCTTAGGGCATGTGTACAAAACCCAGTAACCGAGAGCATAAAGAGCGCGTACACGCTGAAAAATAGTACATTAGTCATATTTTGATCTCAAATAATTTTTCACTTGCTCAGCGCAATTTTGCCCTGAAACAATGCAGTCATTCATTGAAACACCATACAGTGAAGTCCCCGTAATAAAAATTGATTTCTCACGTAAAGCATTTTGAATATATTCGACTTTCTTGTGATGACCTAATTCGTACATGGGGATCGCACGCTTCCAAGGGATGACTCGGAAAAAGTCCATGGCATCATCAACACCCAGTTTTTCTTTGAGTTCTTTGGCGATAATTTCTTTGAGCTCTTCTTCACTCAGATCCAATAATCCAGGCTCTCTAGCTCCACCAAACATCACTCGTAAGGTTGTACCTTCGGCATGATTTTCTGGAAAGATTTGAGATGAGAATAAGACGCCCAAAACTCGCGACTCTTGATTACTGGGAACCAAAAAACCAAAGCCACGAGGGATATCTAAAGTTTTGCTGAAACCGCAAACGGCCACTCCCACCGGTGTGTAAGGTACATGAACCAAATTTTCAGCAACGCCTGGCATGGCAGCTGTCATCATTTCACTGGTACGATCTGCGGGCGTCGCAAAGATGACAGCATCAAAATCATGCTGTTGCCCATCAAAACATAATATAGGTTTCTCATCTTCTACATTGAGAGTTGTGACTTGTGTATCACTCTTTAGGTTCACACGCTTAGACAACTCAGCTGGTAAAGATCGCATACCTCCCCTCAGACTACAAAGTCGCCCACGCTTGCGCTTAGCTGGAGCTAAACCCTTCTCAACTTTTTCTTTGTAAGCCGCTTTCATGCCTTTAATGACCGAGCCATGAGAACGCTGAGCCTCAAAAACTGCAGGAAAAGCCGAACGCATAGAAAGTTTTTTCGGGTCCGCAGCAAAAACTCCCGCTACAAATGGGTCGGCAATTTTCATCGCAAACTCTTCCGTAAATTGCTGGCTCACGAAATCATAAAGGCTCTCGTCTTCTTCTAACCTTGGTTTTTTAAAGATATCACCGAAGAGGCTAAGTTTCGTTTTTAAACTCAACTCGCCCCAGGTCATCATCGAAACTGGCCCTTCAGGAATGCGCTTTAAGGCTCCATCCATCCACAGGTAGCGTTTGGCTGCGTCTTCATTGGCAAACAAAACTTCTAGTCCCAATTCTTGACACAATTCAAAAATTTCGCGACGACTCGATAAAAAGCCATTGGGTCCCATTTCATGGGGAAACTCGGCTTTACGCTCACTTAAAATTTTTCCGCCCGCAGCAGACTCTTCTTCGAACACAGTGATCTCGGCATCGGGTAATTCTTTACCCAAAAAATAGGCGGTTGCGAGGCCACTAAGCCCCGCACCAACAACTGCAATTCTGTGAGTCTTCTCAGGCATAAATTATTTCTCTTCTTCTACGAGACCTTTGTGTAAGGACTTAAGGGCTTTTTCGTAATCGTGACGTTCAACGACAAACTGCATATTAACCTGACGCATGCATTGGTTGACTGCCAAAATATTAATTTGATTTTGAGCTAAATCTTCCGCTGATCTCGAAAGGAAACCGGGCTTATTCATGTTACTTCCAATCGCTGAGACAATCGCCACTTCCTTCATACTAACTTCAGCACCTTGAAAATTCGCTTTCAAATCGAGCATGAATTGTTCTTTCACATCTTTCTCAGGCAAGAAATGCGTAATGGTATTGGCGTTCGTATTCTTAGCTGTATAGCTCACTTTATGTTTAGCAAAAACTTCCATGATTCTGAAATCATAACCACTTTCTCCCACCATGTCGGGGTCGTGTACTTCAATGGCTAAAATATCATCGCGACCCGTCACCATTTCTACCCTTGGGAACTCACTGCGGAAACTCGTGTCGATCAAAGTCCCTGGGTGCTCAGGCTCAAAAGCATTTGTGACGCGGATTGGAATACTTAAGTTCTCCATTTCTTTGGAGGCTTTAGGGTGAATGGCTTCCATGCCCAAATCGGCGAGTTGGTCGGCTACGTCAAAATTGGTTCTGCCGATAATCTCAACTTTTTCTAAACCCATGAGATTGGGGTCACCTGAGGACAAGTGGAATTCTTTGTGAATTACGCCTTCGCGCGCTTCAGTTACACAGGCAATTTTAGAGAAAGTAATTTCACTATAACCGCGATCGAAAGTATGCATCAAGCCTTCTTTACATTTCGTGTAACCCGTCGCGACACAAATATTATTGGCGTAATCAACGCCCGCAAATTCGCTTTCAATCTTTTCGGCAAAAGGCTTGGCTTCATTATCTTTCCAGCCAGTCAAATCAATCAGCAGAGCATTGATGCCACGATTATTGAGAATATTAACTGAGTTCCACGCCGAGTGTGCTTCACCGACTGAACTCAATAATTCACGTGCCGCCATTAAAAATTCGTCTAAGTGAAAGTGCCCATAAGAACAAATGCGGCAAATATCTCTTAAGCAATTGCGAATCCCTTCAACGCGCTGATCCACATAACTATTAGCTTCTTCGAGATTGAGTCCCGCAGCCACCATTTCTTCGTTGACTGCTTTCATCTGCTCCGTCACTTTATCAAGGGCTTCTTCCCAGCGCTGATCACCATCTTTGAAGTACTGATAAACACCTGGCTCACCAGTTTTTTTGTGCTCTAACAAAGCATTCGTAATTCCACCATAGGCACTCACCACAAAAACTCTGTTGTAAATCTCATTTTCTTTGCGATTACCCAAAATGACATTATCCACAATCTCGCCAAAACGAGACATCGAAGTGCCACCAATTTTTTCAACTGTATGTTTAGACATTAATTGAATCCTTAACTTTTATATATTTTTAAATTTATTGAGTACTTGACTGATATCCTCAAGTACTTCGCAGCCTGTTGCTCTGAGACGGTCGGAATTTTGGTGACCTCCCCCAATTAGCAAACACTGCATTCCGGCTTCTCGCGCCACTTCATAATCGTGCATCGTATCGCCAATAAGCATACATTCTTCTGCCTTAAGCTGACTCGCACGCACAGCAGAGTGCGCCAAATCCACTTTCCCATGAGCTTTGAAGTCTTCAACCCCATGAACTGAATCAAAATGATCCCACAAGTCGAATTTTTTTACTAATGTATCCAAAAGCCCCTTTTCACAGGCTGACAAAATCGATTGTTTGTAACCCAACTTTTGCAGGCCTAGCAAAACTTCTCCGACTCCATTATGGAGTTCGGCAAATTCACCAAAAGATTGATTATAAGCTCCAATCCAGTCTATCGACATCTGACCGTAATCTTCTTCTTTGAGTTCAATTCCAATCTTTTTGTAAAAATCTATCACTGGAAAACCAAATTCTTTCAGGTACATCTCGCGATCCAATAATTTATCATGGCGCTCTTGTAAAAAGTTACCCGTTACGTGAACACAGAGGTCAACGTCATTTAATAGGGTTCCGTTCCAGTCCCAAAAGATATGTTTTACGCGTTTCATAAAGTTTATTTTAAAGCTTATTAATTTAGTAGAATTTAGCAAAGTTGAATATGCCTTAAATAGTCAATACTTAAAGTCGAACAGAAATATGTTCATCGGAACACTTTTTGAGCCACTAAATTAGAACATTTAAGAAAATCAAAAACTACTGAATAACAATCCATTACAGCAGAAAACATAAGGAAAAGCATAGCTTTAATTTTTAGAAAACTTTACAAACCCACTCTTGCAACACATATTAGCGCTTATTTTTGAAACTATAACCACCATTCCGGAACGCAATTATGGACATACATTTTATCACGAACTGCGAAATTGAACCTGAAGTCGACTGCCTCGTTATCCCTGCTTGGGAGAACGAAGTCCATGTCGCCATCAATAGTTCTTTAATCGCTTTAGAAGATCAAACTTCACTCAACCTTATTAATGATCGTGGTACAATTTCTGGAAAAGATCTTTTTTATCTCCCCACTCCCATGAGTGCTTATCGTGGCATCCTCATTTTAGGTCTCGGTAAAAAAGAAGGCGACATGAGCCATAAGTTCCGCAATGCTGCGGGCAAAGCTGTAGGGCTTTTACAGAAGTACAAAAAGCACCACCTACTCCTCGAACTTGAACACGCACCAGAACTTCAAACGCGCCACTTCGTTGCCGCAGTTAACCTCGCTCAATACGAACACACGGCCTTTAAAACAAAAGCTTCTGAAACAATCAAAGTCGATAACCTCTGTGTGCACCTTTGCACAAGTAAAGAAATCACTATCGAACAGATCAAAGCTAATCGTGCTCAGACTTTCACGGAATGTGCTAATTATGCACGTGACTTAGGCAATGCCCCAGGCAACGCCCTCACACCTAAAATCCTTGCGGAAAAAGCTCGCGAACTCGCCAAAGAAACTGAGTCCGAAATCGAAGTGCTTGGCGAAACAGATATGGAGAAACTCGGCATGGGCGCCCTACTCTCTGTTTCCCAAGGTTCTTCTGAAGAAGCTCAGCTCATCACTCTCAAACACACTCACCCAAGTGCCAGTAAAACAGTTGCCATCGTCGGTAAAGGTTTAACTTTTGACGCGGGTGGCACAAGCCTTAAGCCAAGTAAAGGCATGCAAGACATGAAGTTCGATATGTGTGGTGCAGCCGCCGTACTCGGTGCTTTCAAAGCTATCTGCGAATGCAACGCTGCTATCAACGTCGTTTGCGTTGTTCCAAGCTCAGAAAACTTGATCAATGGCGATGCAACGAAGCCTGGCGACATCGTCACTTCATACAGTGGTAAAACCATCGAAATCTACAATACTGATGCTGAAGGCCGACTCATCCTCTGTGATGCGATGGCTTATACAGTCGAAAAGCACAAGCCTGATGTCATGGTCGACGTAGCCACTCTTACGGGTGCTGCCATCGTTGCTTTAGGCCATGAAATGGCTGCAGTGATCTCGGAAGACGAGGAACTCCAAGGCGAGCTTATTGAAGCAGGCAAACAAGTTCACGAACGTCTTTGGCCTTTGCCGATCAACGACGACTACAAATCTTTACTTAAGGGCAAAGACGCTGACCTCTGTAACATTGGCCCTCCCTATGCTGGCACAGTAACGGCTGCTTGTTTCCTCTCAAACTTCACCGGCGATACTCGCTGGGCTCACCTCGATATTGCAGGAACTGCTTGGGGAATGAAAGGCTGCTCATATATTAACGAAAACCTTGCCAGTGGCTTTGGAGCTCGACTCCTAGCAAAATGGCTCATGAATATCTCAGAATGACCCCAACAGAAAATTTAGAAACAAAAAAAGCTAGTGTATATACTCTCGGATGCCGACTCAATCAGTCGGAATCATCCGTCATGGAACAAGGACTCAAAGAACAAGGGTTTGATATCGTCGATTTTAAAGGCGAATCAAATATAGCTATTGTAAACACCTGTACTGTCACCGCTCGTGCCGACTCGGACTGCCGTAATGTCATCCGTTCGTACATCCGCCGCAACCCCGATGCCTTTGTGGCTGTGGTTGGTTGCTACTCACAAATGGGCTACAAAACTCTCGCAGAAATCGAGGGTGTCGATCTCATCATCGGCAACCAAGATAAAATGTCTGTGCTTGATTACGTCAAGATGGGTAAAAACGAGAAGCCGCTCATCATTCGTGACCGCATTGTTAAAGAAGATTTCACGATCGACACCATGGGTCAATCCGACTCAAAAACTCGCGCCAACCTCAAAATCCAAGATGGTTGCGACTTCATGTGTACTTTCTGCATTATCCCCATGGCTCGTGGCCGTTCTCGCTCTCGTGACATGGAAAATCTTTTAGAAGAAGCCCGCACACTCATTGGCCAAGGTTTTAGAGAAATCGTCATCACTGGTGTCAATGTGGCAACGTATGATTCCCAAGGAAGAACTTTCCTCGACGTCATCGATCGCCTCAACGAGCTCGAAGGAATCGAACGCATTCGCATTAGTTCCATCGAGCCCACCACTATTCCCGAGAAGATCTTTGACTACATGGCGGACCCCAATCACGCTTTAGTTCCTTATTTGCATATCCCACTTCAAAGTGGATCTGATAAAGTTCTCAAGATCATGAAACGCCGCTATGAACGTCAAGAATTCCTCGACTTTATCAAGATGGCTTCAGAACGCGTTCCCGACCTCTGCATCGGCACTGATGTCATGGTTGGTATGTGCGGCGAAGACGAAAAAGAATTCGAAGATACTTGTGACTTCCTAATTAAATCACCGGTGAATTATTTCCACGTTTTTACTTTTTCTGAACGCGATGGAACTCCCGCAGTTAAAATGGAGGAAAAAGTACATCCTAAAGAAAAATCACATCGCTCCTCCGTTCTACGCGCGATCAGCGAACGCAAACGTTTAAAGTTTTATAATGACTACATCGGAAGGGAATTTGATGTTCTTTTCGAATCAGGTCACGATGGCTTATGGACCGGTTACACCGAGAACTTCATCCGCGTCTCCGTCGAGTATCCCGGCAACCTTAGCCGTCATATTCGCCGCGTTAAAATCACTCATACTGTTGCGGACTTCGCAATGGCCGAATTAGTCGATGAATAAAGAACTCACAGAGAAACTCCTTCAAGTTAAACAAGAACTTCAAAGTCTCGATAGCCTCGCCATTGCCTACTCTGGTGGGGTTGACTCCAGCCTTCTTGCCGCCTTAGCCTATGAGTTCATCTCACCTGAAAAAGTTGAACTCATCATTGCTGATTCCCCCTCTATTCCGCGCTCGGAACTCAAAGAAGCCAAAGCTTTAGCTGAAGAAAGGAATTGGGATTTAACTATTATCTACACTCACGAGATTGATAACCCCAACTACCAAGAAAACTCTGGTGACCGCTGTTACTACTGCAAATCGGAGCTCTTTTCCGAAATGTCGGCTTATGCTAAAGAAAAAGATATTCGCACTTTAGCTTATGGAGCCATCTTAGATGACTTGAGCGATCACCGCCCTGGCGCAAAAGCGGCAGCAGAACATGCCGTCATTGCCCCACTGCAAATCCTTAGTAAAGAAGAAATTCGTGAGCTCTCGCGGGAACGTGATTTACCTACGGCTTCACGCGCCTCTTTTGCCTGCTTAGCTTCACGCTTGCCCGTGGGTGAAAAAGTCACTGTACAAAAACTCACTCAAATCGAAATGGCCGAAGAAGTCCTGAAGGAACAAAAATTTTATCAATACCGCGCCCGTCATCACGGCGATCTCTTGCGAATTGAAGTTGAAGAAGAGGCGATTGAGCGCTTTTTAGACAAAGACTTTCGCAAAAACATTTTAAGCCAGCTCAAAAAAGTTGGCTATCGTCATATCACTTTAGATCTCGCGGGTTACCGCACGGGATCAACCCACTAAATTAGGACTCACCTCTATGAATCAGCTCATTGGTAATCTCGAAAAAATGATCACTTCCTGCCCCTCAAATGGCGGCTTAGTGGAATACTCACTCACTATGAATGGCGAAGCTAAACTTCCGCTCAATTCTTTACTCGGCAAGAAGATCTCGTGGTCATACCAAGGACAAATTAATTGTATCCATTGCGGCGCTCGCACAAAAAAGGCCGTTGGCCAAGGTTCATGCTGGCCCTGCTTCAATAACTTAGCCTGCAATGACCTCTGTATCATGAAACCAGAAACCTGTCACTATGCTAATGGTACTTGTCGTCAACCCAAGTGGGCCGATGAACATTGCATGACGGATCAAGCACTTTATTTAGCCCGTTCATCCGGTGTTAAAATCGGTATCACTCGTGGGGGCAATCACCTCACACGTTGGGCTGACCAAGGCGCTTCAGAAGCGCTCGTACTCGGACTTTTCCCCAGCCGCCTCGATGTGGGCAAGGCAGAAAAAGCGATCAGCTCAAGCGGAATTTCAGATCGCACGGGATGGCAAAAAATGCTCAAACACGATGTTGCGGACACCGCATTCGAGCCCATCATTGAACAAGTTCATGAGATCCTCACCGATGAGCAAAAGCAATTTTTGTTAGAAACTCCTCAGACCATTCAACTTGAGTACCCGCACTTGCAATGGCCAACAAAAGTAAAATCTGTCAAACTCGATAAAGTCCCCATCTACACCGCGACTCTTATCGCCATCAAAGGTCAGTACCTCATTTTTGACACTAACGAAGTCTTTAATATCCGTGCCCACTCAGGCTACAACATCGCTTTTTCTTGGGAAGACTAAAACCCAATTAAAGCCTAAGAGCATCTTAACTGATGCTCTTTTTTTGTGCTTATTCGCCATAAAATATAACAAAACCTTCAAAACATAGAATATGAGGGACCGTTAGGGATTTTTTTGTATCACTTAAAAACTTTTTTTGCTTTTAAGCTTAAGATTTGAAATTATTAAAGGTTATATCATGCAAAGGAAAAAATTCACTCTCATAGAATTACTCGTCGTCGTGGCCATCATTGGTATACTGGCCAGTTTATTAATGCCCTCCTTGAGTAAAGCTCGAGAGAAAGCTAAAACTGCCGTATGTAAAAGCAACCAAAAACAAATTAACTTATTTCTTTTCTCATTTTTGGATGACAACGACAATTATTACCCAGTCAATGCCAATGCCAATGGCGCAGGGTCTTGGGATGATAAACTTTCTGATTATGATGGACGGAATTATACAGATGCAGAAAAAAATGCCAATGGTATCATCGGTGAAGATATAAAAGTTTATGTATGCCCCTCCGATGAAGTCGCCCGAGACGACAGCACAAAAGCACGCATGTCTTACGGATTAAACCTAGGTAGAATTGTATGGGGTCAAACTAACTGGCGAGGATATTGTCGTGGCATAACAAGTTGGGGGCCAGGAGAAGTCCCTCCTTATGGTTCATCCAGAATAACAGACACCATTGATCCTTCAGATGTCATCGCCATGGCGGAGCGTCCACATAACACGCACTACCTCGGCTCCAGTACAGCAAACGAAAATCTCAACGTTGCACTTGACTTCCCTGATGCTGAGCTCCCTCACGATGGCTTGCAAGGAACTAATTATTTATTAATGGACGGAAGTGTGCGAAAGCTCAATTACTTCTCTACAGCAACGACCTCCTCGGGTAGCTTTAGCAACAATCCAGTAAACAATACTATGTGGGATGCACATAAGTAAAAACTTAACGTAATTATCAGCTTAAGGTAAATTTACATATAGGCCATTCGCAATCATTTAAAGTGCGTTCCGAGTTCTGGAATAACACTTTTTAGCTCCTTGATTATGAGCGCTGCAATGGCTTTGGCACCCTCTTTACTAAAATGGGTCGTGTCAGTTTCTGTGAAATTATATGTAGCACTCAACTTTGGTCCTATCTTGTTGTGATGTTTAATACTGATTGAATTCAGGTCAATGAACGGCACATGCATTTCTGTAGCGATAAACTTGGCTACTTGCGCGTAATCAGCCAGAGATCTACCATTGATCATCCGAGGCTCAATTTTACCATGTTTATCAAAATTTCGACGAGTGACTGAACTAAAAATAATAGCTTTACTGCCAGCATTTGTAATTCTCTTTACATAATTCTTCAGCTTATCACCATAGGCTTTAGTATCATATCGCTTCATATCGTTATGCCCGAATTGCACTATTACATAATTAGGTTTTTGCTTGAGGAGCACATCTAGCTTTGAGGATAGTGAGTCGAGTGCGGCACCATTTTTAGCATAGTTTAATACATTGACATTTTTATTGACTTCTAAGGCAAAGGCAGGTCCCCATCCATAGGTTGTGGCTACTGTTGAATCCCCTATTAAACCGATACTCAATTTGTTCTCTTTTGCCAGAGCGACATGCATGAGCAATATTAAGAGTCCTAAAATATTCATGAGCGATCTTCTCAACATCATTTTTCCTTTCTTTTATTTATCTAAGACTAGATTGTCCGAGCCTTAGCTAATCTTATTTTACTTAAATGATTTGCTTGAATTTTTCATATTTCGTTTCATGCCTGAATGCATTATTCGAATTACGAAAAGTGGTACTTACAATGCGCTAATCACCTATTTTTAGAACAAAACACACTTTTAAATCAGAGTTAAAAGCCCCTTGTTTACACCTTAAAAACTATGGTTTATTGTAGTAACATCTGAAATATAAAATCATCGCCATTTTTGTATTTTGGGTCCCGGTCTTTCCCGATCTGAAGGTAAAGCTTATTATGGCCAATGGCCTTTGATTTTTCTTTCATTTTTATCCCAAAGTTTCCGTGATGAATCGCATGACCAAAACTCTTGGATGGCAAGCTAATATCACCATTATAAGCCAGCCACATGGGAGGATCATCCTTACTTAAGTGATTAATAGGCGAGAACTCTTGATAAGTCGCTTGGTGCTTAGCGTAATTGGCAATGACGTCTTCCTTGCTTTTTTCACCCACGGCCATGACAATCATGCCGTGATAAACATAGGGCGCAATCCAGGGCGCAATCATTTTTGGGTCTATAGCACTTTGTGCACCCGCAACCGCAATGCCCTGAACGCGAGTAGATTCTCGCTCAACCGGATCTTTTGAATCTGGCTTGGCCAGGTCATCGTGACAAGCGAGCCACATGGAAGTACAACCACCCGCACTATCACCAGAAAGAACGAAACGGTTCTTATCGATATCCCATTCCTTAGCCTTGTAGCGCAGGAACTGAATCGCTCGAGCGGCATCGTGTACCGGCGCAGGCAATGGGTTCTCACCCGTTAAGCGATAATTGACGGCCGCGACAGAGATCCCCCGATCCAAATATTTCTTAATCCCCTTCATGCGGGTCTTATCTCCCTGAATCCACCCGCCTCCATGGATATAGACATGAACAGGTCGTATCCCCTCACCTTTGGCTTGCCAAAAATCCAGCTTATTACGCTCAAAATCCCCATAAGTCACATTGGCATAAGTTGGCAGCGTATCTCTAGAATCCACTTTTTTCTTTGGCACCTCTTTCTTCTTTGGCACCTCACTTGACGTTTGTTTAAAACTGACTCGTGCAGTTACAGGAAAATGATCAGAAGGGTAGCGCCCATTGTGATTTGTTTTTAAGATTTCAGCAGCTAAAACCTGAGCGTTTTTGGGAACAAAAATATAGTCAATTTTCGCCCCACTATCCTTCCCGGAAAAACCATGATAAGTTCCAACATTTTTTGCCTCAGGATTTAATACTCGAAAAGGGTCTACTGCTTTGGGATAAACGGCGTTTACAAAGGCCCCAGTTCCTTTTACTTGCGCTATGGCCTTACTTTCTTCTGCCGCATTGAAGTCGCCCATGACAATAAATGCATCTTTGAGTTTTTGACCATGAAGATGCTTCATGATCATCTCAGCTCCCTTTTCTCTGGCTTTGCCTGAGCCATCATCCAAATGAGTATTATACACGACTAATTCTTTAGATGTTTTTAATTCCTGCAATCGTGCCCAAGTACAAATCCGTCTGTGAGCACTTCTCCAACTTTTAGATACTTTTTCAGGAGTCTCCGATATCCAAAAGTCCCCTGAATCAAGAACCCTCACTTTACTCTTTAGGTATAAAACAGCTGAATACTGCCCCTTCGTTCCACCATCAGAAGCCACGCCAATGTGTCTATAATTCGGGAACTGTATTTTAAGCTCACCGAGTTGTTCGTGATTAGCTTCCTGTAGTCCCAAAACATCCGGTGCATAATCTTGTATGACTTTATAAACCAGTTCTTTCCTGAGATCC
This sequence comes from Lentisphaera araneosa HTCC2155, assembly GCF_000170755.1. Classification (NCBI taxonomy): domain Bacteria; kingdom Pseudomonadati; phylum Lentisphaerota; class Lentisphaeria; order Lentisphaerales; family Lentisphaeraceae; genus Lentisphaera; species Lentisphaera araneosa. The sequence goes on along the minus strand of NZ_ABCK01000023.1, from coordinate 8,317 downwards.
CAGGAGTTTTCTTTGTCCCTAGCATAACTATTGCGGATATTAAAGGACATGGCCTTGACTTCAAGAACTTGAGAATCGGCTGACTCTTGAGCACAAAGCTGAGCCAGAGCCAAATTGATTGTTACTAGAATAAAAAGAACCGCTTTCAATGGATTACTCATTCATGAATCCTTGCTCACTTGATCGTTATATCACTAAAGGAGGTTTTTGCTCCCTTCACGCCAAAACCAACATAACTTACACTGGTCATGCTCTCGGAAAATAAAATCTTGGAACTCACTCCGTTGACTGTTAGTTCAGCACTGCGTTTATCTAAATCCAAGACCAGTTTGCAGCTCATTTCTTTTCCTGGCTTAAATTTCTTCTTAGGCGCTGAACTATGTCCTCCAAGCCCCTCAAACACCGTCACTTCATTGGAGCCCGTCCAAGCACCTGCGAGAACAGAAGAAAGCGCATCTTCATCGCTGCTCACCACCAGAAATCCATTGCGAGTTAGCGCACGTGGATCAAGATCTCTCATCGTCCAAGTAATTTGCACTTTGCCGGTGTTGATCGGCTTTGCTAATTTCTTGAGGGCAAAATCAATTTTAGACTTATTATCGGACATGACTTCATGGCCATCCTTCACTTTTTTGATTGAAGCTGGGCCGACATAGCCCTTAGTTTTTGCCTTCACAAAAGCACTCGCCTGAGGTATTGGTACGACTGGGGTATACTCCTTTCCAAAAAACGGCAGATTTTTCCCCTCTAAACGCAGAACTAAACCCGGCACTGACAAATCTCCGGGGCTCGCTGCTGATAAACCAATCTCGTCGATGAGATCTCCAGAGAGTGAAATGGTATTGCCACTAATTTTGACTTTCGATTTTATATCCATCGAGCTATCGTCTAAAAGATCTTGTGCCCAAATGTGTTCAACATCCTCCAGTGAAGAGGCAAACGCCAAAATCAATTCTTTATAGCGCCCGACTACGCCGATTGGCTGTGAAGCATCTTTGATTTTTACCGTCACTTTAGCTCTTGGTTCAAACCAACGCTTCTCAGGACTCACGCGACCATCAGTGGCAATCCCCGTCGGCCCATTAGGATAGGTACTCACACAAACAAATGGTGCCGGTCCATCACTCTCGACTTTCGGCAAAGGCATATTACGCGCCATTATCGCTGGTGCACTCTGACTCACCATGCGACCATAGGTCCCCGCTGCCCAAGTATCCCAAGGCGTGTACACACAGCGATCAATTAATTCATTATCTGATGACAGATAAGTGCCCGTTCCGGCTGAAAATGCTGGCGCAATGCGTGCCCAACGTCCAAAGCGCGACACTTCATCGAAACGCTTTTGCATGAGCCTTGGCCCCGAAAGCTGATGGTGCAGATCTTTGCCATTATACGTTCTCTCTCCCATATTGGGGTGACGCTTACTCGCCACCAACACCCCTAAACCTACAGAGACATTACAATCATCCTGAACATTAATTAAAGCTTTATACTTGGCTTGCTGCTGAGTTTGTTTTAAAACGTCATGCGTTCTTCGCAAAGTCGTCGTGGTCATTAATAGGGGCGAAGCATCGTAAGTGCGGAAGACATCCACACTCTGCACCATGCTCAGCATTGCCCTGCGTAAATTGCCTCCAAAGTCGTAGACCGACGGGTAAGAAGCCTGATCCTGATTCCATTTGGGATTGATATTGCCGCCTGAGCCCGTGATGTATTCGAGGACGAGCTCTGGATAGATTGCATCCTTTACTTTTTGTGAAAAATATTTCCCGCCATCATTTCCGCCATCAATCTTCCAGTACTTAATCTCCGCATGCTTGGACCACTCAACAAAAGTTCGCGCCTGCTTTTCAGTAATATTGCCCCGCGTCCAAAGACCCAGTGAATTCCAGCCAAGTGCTTTTATTTCTTCATTAAACTTTTTAAGGCGATCCTTGGGCTCCAAATGTGCGTATTCCGCAAAATCACGCGGGTCAGTGATCATATTAAAAAATGGCATCCCTCCGGCGATGTACTCTTCTTTGCGTTTGGATTGCCAACCATGGTCAATCAGAAAAACATAATCCTTCCGGCTTTCGCGATCCAAATAAGTCGATGCCCAGCCATCCTTGGGATTAAATATTGTGTGATAATTGATCTCTTCCCGCGCAGCCGAATTGGTCACCCCCTTGAGGTCTTTGAGATCAGAACCTCGTCCAATCCAATAATTTTGCGCATACCAAGTACACCAATAATTAGCAACTGTGCTTTTCGCTTGTGGGACTAAATTAGGGCCTTCTTCATTCGCTATAATTGCACAAGTCGCAAACATGTATGCGAGTAATAGATAGATCTTCTTCATCGACTTAACCTGAAATTTAATTATTGATACTAAAAACAATTTAAACAGAAAAAAAAACCCTAATGCTACATCACTAAAGCCCATACATGAATATTTCTTTTAAAATTATATAAATTGACGAAAAAGAAACAAAATATGCCTGATGGAATTAAAAATTATTAAAAATAGTTTGCATTGTACCCGTCCTAGATGACTCCCATGCAGAGTGAGCTACTGATACGGCTTTGGCTCCATCTATCTCGTTGGGTGATGGTGGAAGATCTTTATCTAGGCAATCTTGTAAATGGCGCATATAGCGAATAACCGTCGCACCATGACCATAAACGCTGAGGTCTTTTTCGGGTTCAAAATGGAACTCTTGCCTTTCTTTTTGTCCATCCATCGAATAAACAATTCTTCCGGGACCATTATCACTAAATTCCGCTACTGCTGTAGCTTTAGTCCCATAAAGCGTCACTTGCATCATCGGACTTGGTGGTTCAACCACATCATAGAGCCCGCGTACCTGCGCAATAGCGCCTGAGTCAAATTTAAGATTGAGAAAGAATAAGTTATCCTGGGGAAATTCGGGAGTAAGTTTACCCTTAGTCGAAAAACAGTGAACTTCGGCAATATCACCCATAAAACTGCGCAAAATATCGACGGGATGAGTCACCCCGCCATACATCAAATCTTGCGGCATGCTAAGGCGCCAAGGAGTGAAGTCATAAACGGGGCGCATATCGTGATTATAATAAGCCTCTGCGGCCATAATTTCGCCCAAATCACCTTCTTTATAAAATTTGCGCAGAGCGCTAAATTGACGATCAAAACGCATAGTTTGACCCAATAAAAATTTAGTCCCGCTTTTTCTTACTGCTTGGACAATAGCCTTTGCATACTCAAGACTCGTCACCATGGGTTTAGTACAAATCACATGCTTGCCCGCCTCCAGTGCTGCGAGGCAATGCTCAGCATGTAAGCCATCCGGTGAATAAACCGCCACCACATCGACTTGAGGATGTTCCACGAGTTCTCGGTAATCCATCGTAGCAAAAGGCACAGTTTTCTCTTTAGCTAGATCGTGTATCCCCTCTTCATTAGAGCAAATGGCCTCTAGCGAATAGCGCAAATCCGCTTCATCCTTTAGCAAAAACATCGTACTACCCATATTCTCAGCACTGATACCAATCACGCCCAAACCAATTTTTGCTTTTTTCATTATTCACCATCAAGTTTCAAACGAGTTCATAGGAACTCCAAATTTCGCCATCAACACAAGATTGTGCAATCGTTTATTTCACATTACAATTCACCATATAAATGACTAGCTCACTCCCACTAGCAGACAGAAAAAAGCGTGAGTTTAAAAGAAAACTCACGCTTTTTCTTGACGTTCATTTCAATCTTTATAGATCGTACTGAGGAATCTTCATCCATTCGCCACCAGCGAGTGCTGATTTGTGGGCAATCACTCCAGCGAGAGTCATATTGAGAGCATCACCGATGTCGACTATCGGTTTTTTATCCAATAAGATGGATTCGATGAAATTACTGGTTAACTGACCATGTGATCCACCATGATGTCCTGCATTCACCCCTGGAGGCAGTGCTGGTCGAGTGCCCTTAACTTTATTGCTTCGTGGTTTTTGACCATAACAACGCCCCTTTTCTCCATGGGCATTTTTCATATCCCAACTCACGGCCATACGGGAGATACCTCCCTCACTTGTCTTCAACATGGCAACTTCAGTGCCAAAGGGGTTTTTATGCTCATTATTTTCTGCTTGGAATTCAGCGTAAAGGCTCTTGGTACCCAAGCCTGACACCTCAGTAAAACGCCCACCCGTAACAGAAACATAATAAGCAGTTGAATGTGTCGGATACCACATGGGAACGAGTCCACGGCGCCAACCATTCTTATCAATTTTACCATTCTTGGGATTATAACTTGCTAAGCCATGAGGGCCAAAGTCATGATAATATTCACCCTCAGAGTAAATTACTTTACCCAAGGCTCCTGCTTGGTACTGCATGCGATCGGCGTAAAGCCCCGCGTGAAATGTTGAGGTCTCGTTCATCATGTATTTCATACCGCTTTTCTTGACCGCATTAAAGAGTTCTTCAGCTTCATCTTCCGCTTCAAAACCAAAAACTGCGGGAACTGCAGAAGCGACGTGCTTGCCATGATTGAGCGCCATGATAGCGAGACGAGCATGACTCGGCGCATCAGTGGCAATATATACCGCCTCAATACTCTTGTCCTTGATCATCTCTTCACAAGATGGATAAGTTTTTTTCGCACCCACTGCTTTTGCTAAGGCCGCACAACGTCCTGGATCGAGATCAGTTGCCGCCACAACTTCAACATTGGGATGATTTTGATAAAACCAAGAAGCACCAAATTGACAGAGACCGTAGCCCGCTATCCCCACACGAATCTTACGGTCAGAAATGGGCTTCCAACCTTGCGCATGTGTTCCTGTATTCTGATTTTTTTCAAAACCCGGAATAATATTGCCTTGGGCATCACGCGGTGCTTCAGCTGCTAAACTCTGTTGATTCAGAGCGCCCATGCCAAGTAGAGCACCAGCACCTCCTATGCCCTGTAAAAATCCACGACGAGATAAGTTCGATTTATCTTGATTCATTTTTTATACCCTTATGTTTTTTACTTATTATATACAAATCATTGTCTTTTAAAAGAATTCTTACGGTCCATCGAGCATGAAAGTCCAATCATCAAAAGTGTGATTGTTCCCCGCCGTATAATTGGCTTGTCGAAAAGCTACATGGCCGTCAACAAACAAAACGTTCCCCCAACCATTATCCTCTTTGTGCCAAGAACTAATGTGAAAAGGAACCAAATTAACAAAAAACGCATTAAAGGAAAAATCGTTCGCAAGAATGACTTGTGATGGATTGGCTATACTATTTTGTGTACGTCCCACCATGGACGAGATATGATTATTACCATTTTCGCTATTATTATATAAATAACTCGTTCCAAAAGCATCCCAAATCGTTGGACCCCTACCCCAAGTTCCTTCTGTACCATCGTCACTCGGACATTTAAAAACCTCAATGGCTCCTTTACTTGTTGTTGTCACAGGACCTTCTATTCCGAGATAGGGGTTTAAAAAACGTATCGTCCCCTGATACTCTGTCCCTTGCTTGCCACCCCAGTTCTGGTAATCATATTGAACCTGAACAGTATTGCTATCATAACTAGCAAATGATCCATTATGATCATCTGAATACATTTGACTCAGGGTACCTATTTGTCTTAGGTTACTCTTGCACACTGCTGTCCTAGCTTTTTTCCTCGCTTTTCCTAAAGCTGGTAATACAAGCGATGCTAATATTCCAATGATTGCTACGACCACGAGCAATTCAATCAAGGTGAAACTTCTTGGCTGTTTTAAGCTATTTGTATTCATGCTATTTCCTTGTTTATGTCTCTTATTAAGTTTCGCCTGCGATGCTTACAGGCAGTTCATCTAAATCGTACTAATTAAATTTTAAATCTGACCTTGCTCTTGGGATTTTTCTTACTTGTCTCAACAAAATCAAAGAGGTAAAGAATGACACCGACGTGACAGCTATACCACAACTGCTTATAATCGAAACCCACAACTATACGATTATCAGGCTGAAGGTAATAAGTGGTGTAATTGGCGGTTTGTTGGGCGCGTTGACGCATCTTTTCGTCGCCTGTTGCTTGTGCTAATTCCATCAGCATAGACGCCCAGTTCAAGCTATGGATCCCCATCACATAATTGCATTGCAATTGCTCGCGAATCCCTTCCGCTGGCTCAAAACCGGAAATCTTATCCAAAAAGATCTTCTCAATCCATTGATTCAGTTCAATGGCCATTTCGAGGTAGCCGTTATCTTCTGTTCTATTGGCCAAGAGGTAGCGAATCGTATCGAGGCAATCATAATTTGTACGGCCACGTGGGCTCGGGGGAATATCTTCGTAAAAGCCACGGAATTCTTTAGTTTTGATGGGACCATTCACCAACCAATGCCAAGTTTTATCGCGATAGGGACGATAATGACTATTCTCGTTAAACTTGTCCACGCGCTCGAATAACTTCACCGCATAAATCACGCTACTGGTATATTCCTCGACCACTCTTTCGGTCTTGGGATCGACTCTAAAGGGCCAAGTTCCATTGGGACGCTGACGCAAGCTCAAGGTTTTTGCAATCGCTTCTCCTGCTTTGAGGAAACGATCTTTGCCAGTCGCCTCATACAGGTCGAGATAAGCCAGTGCTAAGATAGCTGATTTATCGGGCATAATCCCCGCACCATCGCGAAAGCCACCTGGCTTTTTGTGCTCAAAAGTACTGTAGGGCATGCTACCATAAGCCCAGTCAGTTGGTGTGCTATTGGCTATATCCCAATCCGCTAAATCAATGGCCTCCTGCAAGGCTCGTTCATCCCCCGCATATTTCCAATAAGAAATAAAGGTTTTTATATTAAGTGCATGGTGAAAAGCTGGGTAAGAAGTCATTCTATCGACCGCTCTCGGGAAAGGTATGCCATTGTGCTGAACGTTAGAATAATAAACCCAAGGTCTCTGCATTTTCCCCTTGTCATCTAGCAAGGTTTCTTCTGCGCCAAACCACTCTAAGTGATCATCTAAGATAAAAGACATGCCGCGTTTAATCGTTTCATCATAGGATTGCAAAGGCAATAAAAGTCCTGCCGCATCACGCATTCGTGGCGCAATCACCATGTTATCTTTCCAGTCGTATAGGCCATTAGCCCCAATTTGATTTTTCACTTCTTTAGCAAGTAACTTTTGAGACTTCTCAAATAAATCACTAGGGTATAAGTCCTTAATTTCTTGCTCATTTAAAGCACTTTTGTAGATCCTAAAATCATCCAAACTGCCAATGAAATTTTCACCATATTGGCCCATATATTTGCCTGCCAGCCCTGCACTGACTCCCTTAAAATCAAAAGAACTTCTGTATGCACTACTCGCTTTACCATTGAGGTAGCCAATCACTTTCCCATCTTGCCTAAAAACAAAGGCTATATGCTGCCATAAGCCTTGATCACTGATGCCTTTGATGATAGAAATCCAATTCTTTGCATTCCACAATTCAATATTAATCCCATTGATGCGCAAAGCACCCGCTTGACCATGAACGGGACCATTGAGCTGTGAAAAGATTCTACCATCATTTTGCGTCGTATTTGTTTTCATCCAAAAACTAAGCGTCACAGGAGCCTTTAAACCTAAGTCACCTAAGTCAAGCGCTTGACTTCCTGCCGGAAACTCAAGTCCTTTACCCAGAACGCCATCGTCCGACTTTTGGCTTGATAAATTTAAATCCACTTGATTGCCAGAGTGATCTTTTACTTGATTATTCGAGACTTCATCAAAAGACCAATGACGATAGACAGGATCAGTTGCCATGACTGAGAATCCACAGAAACTGAGAAATATAAATAAATTGAAATTCATAAAAAGCCTTAATTTTGTTATTAAAATAACTAATCTCTTATGGAAAATCCATTTTTGATTGTTTGATTAATCAAACAATCATACTCCACATCTTATAGAATGTCAAGAAAATTCACTATCTTTCATTGCACATAAAATATTTTTTACCCAAAAATGAAGATTATATTATAAATTTATGCACCCTCGTAAATATCCTCTTATCACCTGAAGTCCTATCGTGACTCATGTCGTCATCGGGCCTGATGAGTCTCCCTATTCTAATAAAAAATCTGTACTGGGATCGTCTTCTTGCGCTATAGAGTAAGGGATTCTACTTGAGTGAGAACCGCATGAGATTATTTTATCAAGTCAGCCTGATAGAGCTCCGCAACTTCCTTAGCACTCAGTGCTTTTGGGGAAAGGGTTAATTCATCTATCGCTCCAATAAAAGGCTCTCCCCAAGCTCTTAAAAAGCTGCTCCCTAGACCAGCTTCAACTCCTTTGAAATCAAAACGGCTTGACACTTGCTGAGACTT
>NZ_ABCK01000022.1 GCF_000170755.1 Lentisphaera araneosa HTCC2155 | reverse complement strand
ATTTATGTTATAAACTAACATTTAATAAAAATACATGATTAATACAAACTCTCGTGTTAACTTAATGTCATTTTATAACATATCGTATTAAAAAGTAGATTGAGGCAAGAAATGATAAGTACAGAAACCCAAACATGCGAAAGCTACAAAAGCCTTTTAAAGGAAGACTTTTGCCTGCCTCTTATGACCCTCAATCACTCCGCTCTCATCAACAACTGTCGTTGGATGCAAGACTATGCGGATGCCGCAAATGTGAAACTAGCTCCCCATGGCAAGACGAGCATGTGCCCTGAGCTCTTTAAAATGCAACTTGACCACGGTGCTTGGGGAATGACCCTAGCCAATAGCTATCAAGTGAAAATTGCTTATGATTGCGGAGTTCGCAAAATCCTCATGGCCAATCAATTAGTTGGCAAAGGCAACATCCAAACAATCATCCAGCTTCTTAGAAACGACTCAGAATTTGAATTCTGCTGCTTAGTTGATAATCAAGACAACGTCGACCAACTCAATCAGCAAGCCGCGGAATTGAACTCCCCTCTGCAAGTGCTCATTGAAATAGCGCCCGCACATGGACGTGCAGGTCTGAGAAGCAGCAAAGAAGTTATCGAACTCGCTCAGTACATCAAATATTCTGCACCTTATATCCAACTTGCCGGCATCGAGTGCTACGAAGGCGTCATCCATAGCTGCGACCCCATCCCCGATGTGGATAAATTCCTTCATCATGTGGCCAAAATCACTGCGCGAGTAGAGGAACTCGGTTTATTTGATGTTGAGCAACTTATACTTTCTGGTGGCGGAACCGTGTTTTTTGATCGCGTTGCTGAGATTCTTGGCAAGATTAAACTACAAAGTCCTTACGAACTCCTTATTCGTCCGGGCTGTTACATCTCCCATGACTCAGGAATTTATGGTGAGTTCCAAAACCAGCTCAAAGCGCGTGATCCACTTGCCCGAACTATTGCAGGTGACCTAGAATCCGCCATCGAGATTTTTACTTATGTGCAATCTCTTCCCGAACCGGGCCTCGCCATACTCAATATTGGCAAAAGAGACGTCTCTTTCGATAGTGGACTTCCCTTCCCAAAGGAGCTCTTTAGTCCATCCACAGAAAAACTTAGCGAACTCAATGAAAACTGGCAAATTACTGACCTCAATGATCAGCATGCCTTCATGAATTTCCCCAAAGAATCAACTGTAAAAGTAGGCGATATCATCTGCTGCCGAATCTCTCACCCCTGTTTAACTTTCGATAAGTGGCCACAAATTGCGCTTATTAATGATGATTATCAAGTCATCGATTTCATCGAAAGCCGTTTTGAAAAAATTAACCACTTAAATGGAGTTCACAATGATTAAGAATCTCTTTGGATTAGCTCTTACTGCGGGAATTTGTTCCTGCTCCAGCACCTACCAAAGCACTGACTTTACTGCGCCTGGAAGCTTTACGGCAGAAGCTGAAGGGCCCGCAGTTGATGCTCAGGGAGACCTCTACGCCGTCAGCTATGACTATAAAGAAACTATTGGCAAAGTGACTCCGGAAGGGAAAGGCTCAGTCTTTATCAAAATGCCTCAAGGTAGTACAGCTAACGGCATACGCTTTAATCAAAATGAAGAAATGTTTATTGCCGATTATACCGGCCACAATGTTTTAAAGGCAGATCTTAAGGGTAAGGTCTCTGTCTTTGCTCATGAGCCCAAAATGAATCAACCTAATGATTTGGCGATCATGGATAATGGAATATTATTTGCTAGCGACCCCAACTGGTCCAAAGGCGATGGTCAAATGTGGAAAATTGACACTCACGGAAAAGTGACTCTACTTGAAACAAATATGGGCACCACCAATGGCATAGAGGTTTCCCCCGACCAAAAAAGCTTGTACATTAACGAGAGTAAACAACTCAAGATATGGGTTTATGATTTGAGCCAAGACGGAAACATTAGTAATAAACGACTCTTCCATTCCTTTAAAGATGGTGGCCTAGACGGTATGCGTTGCGATGTGGATGGCAACCTCTATGTCACCCGTTGGAGTCGTTCTTGCGTCGTAAAACTCAGTCCCCAAGGTCAATTGCTCAAAACTATTCAATTGAAGGGCGAAAAACCAACTAATATTGCCTTTGGTGGAAAAGATGGCAAAACCGCTTATGTCACCGTTGCTGACCGTGGCAATATCGAAACTTTTCGCGTTGAACGTCCAGGTCGCGCTTGGGCCGTGAGAGGTGCTAAATGATCAGACTTCAAACACTGCTATTCTTCCTGCTCTCTTTTGCGCTCTTCGCAGAAGAAAATGATTCCTTTAGAACGAAAGTTAAGCCCTACTTAGATAAGTACTGCACATCATGTCACGGCGGTACAATTGATGGCGAAGTCACCATTAAAGGCAAAGTGAACTTCAAAGCGATTGGTAACATGGAACAAGCTTACCAAAAACACGCACTTTGGGAAGAGGTCCTCGACCTCGTTGAGCATAAAGAAATGCCCCCTGAAGAAGAAAAACTTCATCCAAGTGTAGCTGAAACTGATCTTATCAAGAACTGGTATACAGAGAAGTTCGTCAATATCAAAGCGGCACCTGCCAAAGCGCGCCTAACGCGACTCTCGACTGAATACTACCGCAACTCACTGCGTTCCTTACTTGGTTTTGACTTAATAGTTAGTGTGACGGATACTCCAGAGACCGTGACCGAAAACTCTCTCGTCCTCAAACTGATGCCCCCGGATCCTCCCGGTGAAAGTGGTTTTAGTAACGACACGTCTCAGGCACCAATCACCAGTACACTATGGGAAAAATATAATTTCATTGCGAACTCCGCCGTTGAAGAACTTTTTGATCCAAAAAACAAAGTACACCTCGAAAAGTATACAGGTCCTATAAAAGGTGATTTCACCTCAATACACGCAAAGAAACTGATTATTTCTTTTACCTATCAAGCTTTTAAAACTCGTGACTGCAATGAACAGATCAAAATGAGTTTTACTAGAATCAAAAAAGACCTAGCCAAAAAAACACCCCTTGTACAAAGTTGCAAAAAAGAGCTTAAGAGCCTTTTAGTTTCTCCTGAGTTCCTCTATAACGGAACTTATAACAAGAATAAAAAAGGCAAGCAGCCCGTCAGCCAATACCTGCTCGCTCAGCGCCTTTCTTATTTCCTCTGGGGCACACTACCTGACAAGGAATTGCTCGACCTCGCTCAGAAAAAGCAACTTTTTAATAAGCAGGTGCTCTTAAAGCAAGTTGACCGCATGCTTAATGATCAACGTTCTAAGACTTTCACAGAACTTTTTGCTCGTGAGTGGCTCGCTTTAGACGAGATCAAGAAGTCTTCTTCAAAATGGCCTCAAGTTCACGCTCGTTTCTATCAACCCATTCATTTTGTGGATTACCTCGTACGAGACGATCGCCCACTCATGGAACTCATTGATTCTAATGTCACTTTTGCTAATCCCTTCCAACGTGCTTTCTATAATCAAAAGGATAGCGCACAAATCAAAAACACCTCCAAAGGCAGAGGTATAGAAGTCATTGTTCAGGATCATAGTAAAATCACCTTGGATAATAGCCCTAACAGAGGTGGCATCCTCACCATGCCAGGTATCCTATCTATGTACAGCGGCAAAAAACGCACAAGCCCTATTTTACGTGGCGTCTGGGTGCTCGAAAGAGTTTTAGGCGATCATTTAGGTGAAGCTCCCATGGACGTGCCGCCCATCCCCAAACAGAAGCCGGGCCAAAAGCTTACTTTCCGCGAAATCTTTAAACTTCACCAAGCCGCTGATAGCTGTGCAATTTGTCACCAAAAAATTGACCCGCTTGGCTTTGGACTCGAAAACTATGACTACACAGGAAAATTCCGTCCTTCTAGCCCCGAAGTTGATTCTTCTGGCATGACTCCGGATGGCAGAGAGTTTAAAGATTTTTCAGAACTCAAAAAATTACTTGTGAAACGTTATGATGAGGACATCATCCGCAACATCAGTAAAAAAATGTACACCTATGCCCTCGCTAGAGGCATGGAAGCCCCCGACCGCCCCATTGTGGACGCTATTTCAAACAAAATGATCAAATCAGATGGCAGCTATCGCGACCTTATCCGCGAAGTTGTGATCAGCCCTGCTTTTACTAGCATGATTGTAGAATAGGAGAAAATTATGTCTTACCAACTTTCACGTCGCTCACTTCTCAAAGGTGCTGGAGTTGCCATGCCGCTTCCCTACCTTAACCTCATGGCAAAATCTCAGGGATCTGCCGCACAAAAAAAGCGTTTTGTAGCGCTCTTCAAACCCAATGGTGTTCACCCGCCCACTTGGGCCATTAATGATGGCAAAGAAAATGATTATGAAATGTCCGCACTCATGCGTCCGCTTCAGCATCATAAAAAAGATATTCTCATCATGGACAATATTGGTAATAAACACCAGGCTAGTCATCATGGCTGGAACTTTCTTTGTGGCAACAATCGCCCGAAAGGAGCCTCTGTGGATCAAGTCATCGCCGATAAAATTGGTCAAGATACAAGCGTCCGTTCACTAGAATTAACGACTGAAGGGATTTTTACTAATCAGCCCGACTGTAGCTACATCTCATACGATAGCAAAGGCCGTTTTATCCCACGTGAAAGCGATCCCCAACTCGTCTTTGATAAACTCTTCCGCAGCCCCATGAGCAGTGCCTCTAAACGCAAAGAAATGAGCAGTATTCTCGACGGAGTTAGGGATAATACCGCTCACCTCAAACGTCGCGTGGGAAAAGAAGATGCGCAAACATTAGATGAGTATTACACCATCGTTAGAGAAACAGAGAAAAAGCTTGCGCTTGCCGCAAAAGGGAAGCAAAGCTCCATCGACACTTCAAAATTCAAACGCCCAGGTGCAAGTTCAAACCTAGATCAGCAAGTCACCGCCATGCTCGACATTATGGCGCTCGCTTTGTGGACTGACACAACTCGCGTCAGCACTTATATGCTTGGCAATGATAACAGCCGACTCGTTTTTGATTTCCTCGGAGTGGATGAACAGCATCATTGGCTATCGCATTTCTTCCGAAACTTTAGCATTGGCAACATTACCAAACTCAATAAAATCAATTACTGGCACATGCAAAAATACGCCTATTTCATGGATAAACTCAAATCCTTTAAAGATGGCAATGACACCTTACTAGACAATACTCTTGTATTCTACGGTAGCAGTATGGGACACAGCGACACTCATGCAGGCAGTCGCATTCCAGCCGTTTTTGGTGGCGGTAAAAATATCGTCAAAACAGGACGCTACGTTAATCATGCCCAAGCTCAAGATCCCCGCGGCCTGCACATGGCTTTACTGAAGCAATACGGCATTGAAGCTGATAACTTCCAAGGCTACAAGCACACCATGTCAGGACTCACCGACTCTCAGTACGAGCATTACAAAACCAAGCAGTACGTTAAATTCATCAAAGAAGAAAATGGTCTCATTAAACTCCAGGGCAACTTACGTCAAAGCCCCAATATTGATACGCCACGTCTTCACCTGATGAAAGTTGATAATGCCAAGTCAGTTAAGATCGAAGTCGCTTTCAAAAACTTCAACTCAGTTAACCTCGCCTACTACTGTACACGCGACGTCTATATCGAAGCCAAAGGTAAAAATGAGAATGGTCACTGGATGATTACTGAAATCACAAAAATAGAGGAACTAAAATGAAAAAGTTTACACTTATCGAACTCTTAGTTGTCATCGCGATCATCGGGATTCTTGCCTCGCTTCTCTTGCCGGTATTGGGCAAAGCTCGCCGTACATCTCAGGTCATGGTAAGCCTCAATAATATGAAGCAAATTAATATAGCCGACTATGTATCTAGATGACAATGATGGCCAGTACCCCCCTGGACGTAATCCCATATCCTACGCTTGGGATGATTACCTCAGCTCATACATGGGTATAGACCTCACAGAAGCTGAAAAGTTAGCCCATAACCCCACTGATCGCGGCTCATTTAAAGTTTGGCAATGCCCCTTAGATGATGTAACACGTCTCATTGACAATCGAATTCCAAGAACTTACCAAGTCAATAGCTATTCAATTGGTGGGTCAAAAAGAACTTTTGATTATAACAACCCGCTCTATCAAATTGACCTTCCCGACCCAGCCAATACAATCCTCATCAATGAACAAGCCAAATCTCATAACACCATGGGCTCTGGCTCAAATGTCGTTATTGAAAATACAGGAAACATTACTGAAGCCACCACTGGCGTGCAGAGAACTGGCGGGGTTCAATACGATGCCAATCATCATAAAAATGGTTTCAAAAATCCCGTCATTCTAGCTGATGGCCACGCCGAAGTCATGTATATGCCCACAACAACTGCCAACAATTACTACCTTTGGAGCTCAAAGGTTTATTAAGTCACAAAGATTGAGAGAATCAAAATGAAACGTTTTACCCTTATTGAATTACTCGTTGTTGTTGCGATCATCGGTATCTTAACTTCCCTCTTGCTTCCAGTCCTCGGGAAGACTAGGAAACAAGCAACTGCAGCATCATGTAAAAGCAAGATAAAACAAAATTTCACGATGATTCAATTCATGGTGGATGACCATGATGGCTACTTTAACAACCGTCGCATTTCGCAACATTACCCCGATTCAGCCAAAGTCTGGAGCGAGCGAATTTTAAGTGATTATTGGTCTGGTGGAAGTAAAAAAAATGTTGTATGCCCTCTACAAGAAGAAGCCGCAATGCGGAGAGCAAATGATAACCGTGTCGCTTATGGCGCTCCCAATACGACTCAATTAAGTGATGCAGCTAATCCAGAAGAAATCCATCTACTGAACGGAAACTCCAAAACAGGTGTTTCGGGAGTATGGAAAAATGGTCAAAAAACTACCGAGCGCTGGTTGCTAGTTGATTCTTATCATGGTCCCTGGAAAGCCCCCACTCCAACAATCTCAAACTTAAACGAGAGCAAAATTCACTTACTTCATCTTAACAAAGCCAATGTAGCTTTTGTTGATGGACATGTTGAAGCCTATAGTAGCACACAAGTCCTCTACGGCTTAGGATTCAATAAAGTCCTTAGTGAAAACTTGGCCATCATCGAAAAATAAGTTCACCTCATCCTCAAGTAGAGCTTTATAAGGCTCACTTTAGATTCTAAGGTTTATGAAGTTATTTACGATACCCCACAGGTATAATGCGACCCATACGAGGAGGACGCTGTCCCCCTCGAGCTCCCCCAGCAAGGAAATGCCTTTCATTGACCAGGCGATTAGGGACTTTGCCCCGCTTTATGGGTAATCGTGAAGTTATTTAAACCTCGACTAACTTATTTAAAACAAAAATTAAATTTCGAAGTCTGAACCGAGGTAAATCTCGCGGGCTTCCTTGTCGGAGACGAGGAAGTCACTTGTGCCTTCGGTGAGAAGCTCACCTTTATTCATGATGTAGCCGTAATCCACAATAGAGAGCATATCGCGCACTGAGTGGTCGGTAATGAGAATCGAGATACCACGATCTTTTAAACGGCGAATGATTTTTTGAACTTCGCTGACAGCAATTGGGTCGACGCCGGCAAAAGGTTCATCCAGCATCAGGAAAGTTGGATTAGTGACCAAAGCACGAGCAATTTCTAAACGGCGGCGTTCACCACCAGAAAGTGTCACGGCTGCTTGATCGGCAACTTTTTCCAAGCCCAATTCATCAATCAAATTATGCATGCGTTTCACACGCTCGGCTTTATCGAGCTTGAGCATTTCCAAAATCGCCATGATGTTGTCTTTCACTGTAAGACGACGAAAAACTGAAGGTTCCTGAGCTAAATAACCCATGCCCATACGAGCGCGTTTGTACATGGGAAGCTTGGTGACATTTTCGCCATTAAAGAGCACTTTGCCCTCTTCTGGACGAACAAGTCCCACAACCATGTAAAAAGAAGTTGTTTTACCGGCACCATTAGGACCCAAAAGGCCAACAATCTGCCCCTTTTCGACTTTAAAAGAAACGCCTTTGACAACGCGTTTTTTCTTATACTCCTTAACGAGTCCTTCAGCTTTAATGATGTATTCCACTACTTGGCCTTTTCTAAGCTTTCATCGCTTTCAATGGTAACTTGACCAGATTCGATTGTTTCTGTTTCACGATGAATAATGAAAAAATCAGATTTCATTCTTTGACCATCTTCGCTAATGAGTACGGGTTTTTCTTTTTCTGTCCCCGTTAAAGTAATCGTTTGATCTTTGAGTAAGTAAACCGCTTTCGTGGCCGTCGCCGTATTGGGTGATTGGCGGATTTTGACATTATCGATTGCGACAATCTTTTCTATACCACCCTTAGTGGTTTTAGTCGCTTTGGAGTAGAAAACATGCATTTCATCGCATTCAAGATAAAAGTCACCATCTTCAACGACGACATTGCGCTTAAAAATGGCGAGACCTTTTTTACTATTATAACTAGAGGACTCCGACTGAATTCTGAGGGGAACCTTTTTCTTTTTTTCTTTTTTAGCTTCGTCCTTAGATTCTTTGCCTTCTTCTTTTGAATCATCTTTTTTGGCATCAGACTCTTCTTTTGAATCATCTTTTTTAGCTTCGGTGGATTCGACTTCGGCCTTTTCTTTTGGCTCTTCGACTTTGGGCTCTACTGACTTCGTTTTTGAACTCGTTAATGGCTCACCTAAAGTTAAATCCTGTGCTTGTAGCATGAGGCCAAAACATAGGATAAATAAAAATTGTTTCATTTCTTTTTCTCTTCTTTGCTTACTTTAAAAACCGCTTTTACTTGACTACGAATGCGGATGTTTTGTTGATTGACCGCGACATCGTAGCCCACGCCGTCAATTTTCCCTTCATTAAAAGTAATATTAACTTTTTCGGTAGATTTAATTTTTTGTGTCGATTGATCGTAAAAGCAACTGGGGCTTTTAACCACAACCGGCGTTCCCTTTTTCTGATAAATATTAAGTGTGTAGTTCGCCAATTTAATATCTTGGCCATACAGGCGAGCTTCGTCGGCAATTAAGTCCATTTTCTTAAAGCCGGTCTCATCAACTTCTGAGTAACGGGCGTTTTTGATCTTCAATTGCGTTTCTGCCTGCGCAGAGAAAATGAAAATGATGAGTAGAAAACTGAATCTCATTGACTTTGATCCTTTAATAATTGCTCCACTTTAGCCACATCTTCCGGAGTATCAACTCCCACGCTTTCGCGATCACTTATGGCAACGAGTATTTTTTCACCATGTTCCAAAACACGCAACTGTTCAAGTGATTCAATTTTTTCTAGGCTTCCCTGAGGCCAAGTAATAAAGTCAAAAAGCAATTGACGACGATAAGCATAAATACCCCAGTGGAGGTAAATACTATCGCCCTCTTCAGGCTGATTGCGACTGAAAGGCATCGAGCAACGCGAGAAATAAAGGGCTTGTTGTTGCTTATCCAAAACCACTTTTACGTTATTGGGATTGGTGTATTCTTCAGAATCAAAAGATTTTCTTACCGCCACTGTGCCCATATTGACTTGAGGTGAGTTTTTCATGCGATCGACTAATTCGTCAATAACTTCAGTAGGAAGCAAGGGCTCATCGCCCTGGAGGTTGATAATTAAATCACAATCAATTTCTTTAACGGCTTCGGCAATGCGATCAGTTCCCGTTGGGTGATCACTACGCGTCATCACAACTTCTCCACCAAAATTTTTGACGCAAGCAAATATTTTTTCGTCATCTGTAGCGACAATCACTCTATCCACTTTAGATGCGGCTGCTTTTTCGTATGTCCATTGAATCATTGGCTTCCCCGCAATTAAGGCTAAGGGCTTTCCTGGAAAACGAGTACTTCCATATCGTGCTGGAATCACTGCTACTGTGGTCATTTGCTTCCTCATTTATTATCGCAATTGTTCTATAAAAGCGTCAATGTATCCTGAATCTCTTATTTTTCACTTGTCTTTTAGACTGATGTGGGCAAATTGTGGCTACTAAATTACCTAGGAAAACTCAATGACTCTGCAAATCACTGCACTACTAATGGCTCTCTGTTTAATTATGCCCGGCGCGGTACTTTTTTGTGCTAAAAACGAAAAGTCCAAAGCAATGCCCCGCGAACGTATTATTGGCAGCGTGCTCACTCTTGCTTCCTTTGCATGGGCTGGACTCCAAGGCTACACTCTTTTAAAAGAAGATTTTACTTCAATTTCCCGCATTTTACCCTTTCTCGTTCCTGCATTAGCGATTGGTTCTTGCTTATTCGTGGACTACCTCTTTACACGTGGTCTCGGCTTTGCACTCTGTTTACTGAGCACACAATACCTTAATCAACTTTTTGCTGCTGACCCTAGTGCTCGCCAACTCGCATCACTTGCTGGTTATGTGGCGATTATCCTTGGCATGTTTTTAGTGGGTCACCCTTGGATGTTCCGCAAAGCCTTGGAAAAATGTCGTGATCAAGAAAAGTGGCGCAAACTTTTACCTGCTGCTTTTGCGCTTACCGCAATTATTATCGTTTGCATCCCTCTTAGCGCATGATCAATTTACAGGAAAGCGATTCTCCTTTAGACGAGTTAAAAATCCAACTACCTGAGGGCTTCTCGCAAAAAGCTGAAGAAATCTATCAAGTCGTCACAAAAATTAATGAGACGCACAATTTAACGCGCATCACTTCTCCAGAAGATTTCAAGATCCGCCACCTCATTGATAGCATTTGTTCGGTGGCCTATTACCCTGAGCTCGCAACTGAAAGCCTCAAAATCCTCGACCTCGGTTGCGGTGGTGGTTTTCCTTGTATTCCCCTGTCCGCTTACAATCCCCAATTGGATATCACAGGTTTGGACTCGGAAGGAACTAAAGTTAAATGCGTTGCTCAAGCTGCTTCAGAGCTTGGTTTAAGCAATTTAAAAACGATCCATGCTCGAGGACGCGAACTCGCTATTAAAGAAGAGCATAAAGCACAATATGATATTGTGACCGCTCGAGCGGTTGCCACGGCTGACAAGCTCATTAAAGAATGCCGTCAGTTCCTCAAGCCAAAGGGACGTATCCTGCTCTATAAAACTCCTGAAGCAATCAAAAAAGAAGAAAAACTCACTTTACGCGAAGCCAAAAAATATAAGTTTGATATTGAGCTGAGCCCTATTTTTACTTTGCCAAATGACGCTGGCCAGCGTCAGTTCATTGTTTTTCATTCACAAAGATGAAGTTTGAGTCGCCCTTAATTGCGGGCAAGCTCGTTCGCAGATGGAATCGTTTCCTCTCTGAAATTGAACTCGAAGACGGCGAAGTCGTCCGTGCTCACTGCCCTAATTCAGGGCGCATGACTACCTGCAATATCCCTGGGGCTCCCGTGCTCATTCGCTTTGTCGATGATCCCAAAAGAAAACTCAAGTACACCTGGGAACACATTCATACGGGAACTCATTGGGTTTGCATTAACACCAATCGCGCCAACCAAGTCGTGAAAGAATCTTTAACACAAAAACTCATCCCCGAATTTGCGCACTACGCAAAAGTTCGCCCCGAATTTAAAGTCGGTAAATCGCGCATTGATTTCCTGCTCGAGAATGAGCATGAAAAATGTTTTATCGAAGTGAAGTCAGTGAGCTACATTGAAGGGCAGAAATGCTGCTTTCCCGATGCCGTCACCAGCCGAGGACTCAAACATTTACACGAGCTCATTGAACTCAAGCAAGAAGGCCATCGAGCCGCTATGCTATTCCTCACTATGTCCGACCAACCCAAATCCTTTAGTCCCGCCGATCACGTTGATCCAGAGTATTGTAAAGCTCTTCGAGACGCAAAAAATGCAGGTGTAGAAATTTTAGTCTACACCTGCAAAAGCTCTGAAGAAGAAATGATTTTGGGTGAGCCTATTAAGGTCACCCTTTAGATTTATAAGAAATACTGGCGAAGTACGGCTGTGTATAGGTCTCCCACGCGGTAACCTTCGGGCTCACACTCTGCTAGTATCGCATCGAGTTTTGACTCATCTTGCACGCCTGTTTCGCGTCCGTACATGTATTCAATCAACCTTTTACTAAACGCTCTAGCGGTCGCTTTTTCGTACTTAGCCAAGTACTGCTTAAGCTCGACAAAATCCTTGATTTTCTCACCATTGATCTTCACAGGATCTCTCGAGTAATGATTATTGTCTCCACCAATTGTATCAAAACGGTCCATAATTATAGCGAGTGAGTCAATTCGTTTGTGGCAGCTATTACAAGCAGGGTTTTCTGCGTGCACGGCTAAACGCTCTCTAAGGCTCTTTACATTGTGACCTGCTTCAAAAGCTTCAACGTCAACATCAGGAGGAGTTGGCAAGGGCGAGTCAAGAATGTTTTCCGAGATCCAAGCTGCTCGACGTAAAGGTAAGGGATCAACACCATTGCCAGTCGTGGTTAAGAAAGCTCCCATACCTAGTATGCCACCGCGGTTGGCGTCATTGACTTTTTTCACTGCAAAATCAGCTTCATAAACGATTGGTGGTTGATCTCTGCCTCTGAGCTTCGCCCAACCCACGCCATTATAAAAATCATCCAAATCAGAATTCACAATTTTATAATCCGCCGTAACTAATTCTTTAATCGGGCGATTTTCTTTTAAGAGTTTCTCAACAAATAACTCGGCTTCTACACGGTAGGCATCTTCAAAGTTTTTAGCGTAATAAGTACTGAAAGCTTCTTCATCAGGCAAGTTGGTTTTTATTTCGCCTAACTTCAACCATTGGTAAGTGAAAGGGGCAATGAAGCGACGGAAATTATGATGCTTCCTTACATAGTCGCTCAAAATTTGAGGCTTGCGCGACTTCTTTGCCTGTGAGTACAAGTTCTTAAATTCTTCATTAGGTGGACTCTTGAGTAAAGCATAAGAACTAAAACGAACGAATTCCTCTAGAGTTTTGGGTTTATTATCCACCACTAAAAACTGGGGTGATAAAAAGAACATCATCAAAGAGTTTCTGTAGGCATCTTCATAAACCAGTTTATCGACCTGAAAGTCTTTAAACATGTATTGATAGATAATATTATTTTTTAAACCCAATAATTTGTGTAAGGTTTTAAATTTATCGCCAACTTGCGAGGTCCCAATATGTTTTTTGCGCTGTTCCTCATCGAAGGATAAGGGATGGACTTGGACATTGTAAGGACCTTCAATTTTAACTTGCTTCATGCGCACCATTGGAAAGTCATACTTAATCGTGCGCATGTATTTAGCATCCATCTCTTCTTTTGCTTTTTGGTCAGCCTCTTCGCCGTACTTAAAATAAGCGATCTCAGTAGAAAGGCTGGAATGATTGGGATAATCAACATCCAAAGTAAATCCAATAGCGGCTCGACGTTTCAGGGTGAATTCCAGTGCATATTCACCTGAAGAAGCAATTTCTATGGTCTCCAAATACTGCGTACTCGCATAAGCATCACCCAGACCTGGAGGCGCAATGAAAAATTTCACCGGTAAGCCTAAAGCATTTTCACCAATGCGATCCTTCCATTCCTTAAAAATATCTACAACATTTTCACCATACTTTTTCTCACTAATTTTTGCGAGGTCCATATTGAGTGCCTCACCATGAAAACGCAGTGTATAAGTCCCTGGTGGTAAACTATTTTTGAGCATAATTGATTCGACAGCTTTATTCTCATCCGCACCCACTTTTCGCGCTTGCTTAGCTGTGACTTTTTTCTCATCTAAATGTTTATAGGTCACGAGATCGATTCGGTTCTGCCAGTTCCAGCGCAGGTCAAGATAGTTTTTACCATTTACTGAGGTATGCACATTGCGACTTAAAGTGGGTTTTAAGTTCAACTTTTCTATTTGTGGCTTCAAGCCAACAAAACTTTTTAATACATCATACATGATATGATAATACTGAGCTAAGTAATACGGACTGAGCACTTTTCTTTGATGCGTATAAAACTCTTTATCTGAGTAGGCCGTATGCAATGAGTCGAAAGGATTGTATGTACCTGTATCGATATCAAACAAATCAACCATCGTATTTTGAATTTCAAAGGGAGTTAAGACACGTGTATTATCAGTCACCTTCAAACCTTCATGAAGAGTCTTGATTGAACTAAGGACTAGCTCTTTTTCCTCTTCTTCAAGCATCTTAGCATTGAGGTCATCTTCTGGAGGCATCTCGCCCTTATTTATACTGCGATAAACTTTTGCCCACGCTCGAGTGTTCAAGGATTTAGAGTTCATCAAAGCGACAATATTAAAGTCGCCCTCAATCTCTTTACCCTTTTCACCATGACAAGTCACACATTTATCCTTGAGGACTTGGTTAAAGCTATAATGCTTGAGTTCGCCAGTAAATATATTTTCCACAACTTCTACGGGTTCAGGCTCGGGTTCGTACTCCGGCTCAACTTCGACCACTTTCGGCTTGGGTTTCGGCTTATACTTAGGCTTCTCTTTTTTTACAACAGGCTTGGGTTTATTGCGCTCGGCAATCTCAGCTCTTTGTTTTTGAACGTACTCAATAATCGGCTTATAATTATATCCGATTGCACCTAATATGGCTAAAAATACGATCAAGCCTACAGGGACTTTCTTTTTCTTTTGAGCTTTAGGAAGCTTAGTCGGAACTTTTAATTTTTTCTTTTTTAATCCAGGCTTAGAAGATTTTCTTTTCCCCTGAGTATTTGTTTTTATTTTAGACTTAGTTTTACCAAGGGACTTTTCTTTAGCTGCAGGCTTATCAAGCTTTACTTCTCTAGCTTCTGTATGCTCGACTTTTTCTGCTTGAACTTCCGCATCAACTTTCTTTGCCTCAGCCTTATCAAGGTCCTCATTCAAGGTGATTTTTACATCAGCTTGCTCTTTTTTGACTTTATCACCCCAAGGTTTAAGTTTTTGGCTCGACTTCACAACCTTAAGACCGTCAAGACTATTATCATCCGAAGAGCTTTGCGTTTCCTGGGCAGGAGTTTGCGAACTAATGACCTGTAGATTTTCAATAGCTGGCCATGAATCCGCTGAAGCACTTTCACTTACTGGAGCAGCTTCTTCAATTGGCTGTTCAAGAGGGTTGTCTGCAGCATTTTGAGCGAGGACTCTTTGCTCAATGGTATTAAGCTCATCTAGCACTTCCGTCATTAAACCTTCAGCATTTTCAGCCGATAACTCGCCATTGGCGACTTTCTCTTCTAAAATCTCTAGCTCAGCTAACTTAATCTGTAGAAGGTCTTTATCTTCCTCAGTCATTTTTACAACTGGCTCATCACCTTGAGGCATATTCTCTTCACTCATTGATTAAGCTCCAAACAGTTGTGGAATGACAGTATTATTGCCATTGAAATTCAAATCTCTAAAGCCACTCTGCTTTAAAATACTCGAGAACAGCTGTGAAGAAGTAATTTTAACGTCTTTACCTTCCGCACATTGAAGATGGGTTTTGTGATTAAAGCCACCGCCAAACAAAAAGGCCGCACCATTTTTATTTGTGTGGCGACTCGCATCTGCCATACCACAGTGAAACAAGACGATTGTGTCGTCCAGTAAGCCACCTTGTTTGAGGTCTCTGATAAATTTGCGTAAACCACCAAGGATTTTATCATCGATGATTTCCAGCTCATAGATTCTTTCTGAATAACCACCATGATGACTCAAAGTGTGGTAACCATGTGTGATGCCATCGAGATTTCGAGTCAAACCACCACCAAATTGCAAGACGGCAATTTTTGATTGTTGCTTCTCTAAAGCTTCATAAACTAAACGGTAATTGTGATGACAATTGGGTAAAGGTGATTTTTCAGCACTCTCTGAAAAAGCTTTTTTGAGGTAAGGCTTTTTAACTTTAAGCCATTTTTCTTTTTCATTTAGCACTTCAATTTGATACGCCACTGAAGCTTTTAGGTCAATATCCTGTGGACGACCTTTTCCATAGCGACGTAAATTCCTTGCGAGAGATTCTAAGATATCTCGTTCGCGTTTGATATAAGCTTTTTCTTTATCTAAGTCAGTTTTTGAGAAAATGTGTTCGTGAAAAGCATTTAAACCTTGGTGAGCTGGCATCGGTTGAGCGAACTGATTCCAGGAAACAAATTTTCCTCGATTCACTTGGTGATAAAGCAGTTTATTTCTCGTTTCTTGAACCGATCCCATAGCGAGTTTCTGATCCAAACTAATGAACTGCCTCTCGGGGTAATGACTGCGATCTTTGTAAGCTAAGCCCGTAAAAGTCCCTTCTTCAACTTCGTGTCCACCACCAAGCCCAGGTTGTGAGATCCCTTGTAAAAAAGTCATATCTTTTTTAAACTCAGAAAAATACTGCGTCATGTATTTACAGGCCGCACCACCTTCTCGGTGATTGCCCGCATACAAGCCTAAATCCAAGCAGACTAAAACGACATTTTTCTTTAATTTAACACGTGGAGCTTGCCCTTTTGTTGCGGCGACCATTTGGCTGGGCGCAGCAAGACCCAAAGCCGAAAGTTTCAGTAAATCTCGTCTATCAATCATATTCTCATCCTATTATCAAGCTCAAACACTGCTTTGTAAGAAGTATTAAAGCCATTTCCTTTTCTATCTTATGTCTACTAAAAACAAAAAGTTGACAGGAAAAAAGGTTTTTCTTAAAGTTTAGCACTTATGAGTTCCGTCGTATGCTAAACATTTAAGTTGACAACTTAAAAAGATTTTCTTCCTATCTTCCCCTCAATAACAAGCCCTAAGGGCTAATATGACTGGAATTGGGATTTTTTATGGAATTTTTAATCTTTAAAAAATATCAATTAAGCAGTTAACGATGAAAACTTACATCACAGAGCGATGTCACTTTAAATAGCCCCACATATAATGTGGGGTGTAGTACAAGGGCAAAAAAACAAAGTATTTGGCATTTTAATCATAAAGTTGGGAAATAAGTCTAAAGCACTATATTGACCTACTATTTAAAAAAAATAATTACTTAATCACTTTATGAACTGGCCAAAAATTGAAGAATTCCTTCTCGAGATCGGTGAAGCCATTGCACTTCATACTCATCAAAAAATATGTTCCGAGAACTCACAGCACTTAAGCCAAGTTCATACCGTGAGCCAAAGCGATACCATCTACCAAATAGATCGTTATGCCGAAGAAGTCATCATAAAACTATTAGAAAATCACTCACAGGAATTTGGTGGTATTGTTTTAATTGCCGAAGGTATTGGCGAAAATGAGGTCTCCTCCTACCCGCAAAATAAAACCCACGATGATTGCGCTCTGCGCATTATTATGGACCCCATCGATGGGACTCGAGGCCTCATGTACGACAAACGTTCCGCTTTTTTCCTTGCGGGAGCCGCAAAAAACAATGGTCCAAATACGAAACTCTCTCATATCGAAACGGCCGTCATGGTCGAAATTCCAACGAGTAAGATGATCTACGCAGATAGCTTGAGTGCCATTAGGGGCAAAGGAATCAAAGCCTACCGCAAACACCTCGAAACTTCCGAAAAGAAAACTTTCTCTCCTCAAGCCTCACAAGAAAATCACTTACGTGGTGGTTTTGCGCAAATCGCAAGATTCTTTTCACCAGGGCGTACTGAGCTCGCACAAATCGAAGAAGAACTCATCGAGACCCTTTACCCCGACGCCGCAGATGGCGAGATTCTCAATTTCGAAGATCAATACATCTCCACTGGAGGACAACTTTACGAAATGCTCATGGGCAAAGATCGTTTCATTGCCGACATTCGCCCAGCACTCTATAAAAGCATGAAACACCTTAGAAAAGGCCATGTCTGCCACCCCTACGATATGGCGGCCCTACTCATTGCAGAAGAAGCCGGGATAATCGTAAGCAACATCAAGGGCGACACCCTCGATGCAAAAATGACCACAACTTGCCCCGTCAACTGGATAGCCTACGCTAACCAGGCTATCCACAAGGAAGTCTCGCCCCTCTTCCATCAGATTCTCTCTAAGCATGGGATCAAATAACTTAAGAGTTTTTGTTCAGTCAGTGTTGAGTTAGGCTATTTTTGCTTAGTATAGATAATAATTAATTATTCAAGGAGTCCAAGATGCGCAAAATGCTCATTTCAATGCTAAGCCTATTTAGCTGTTTACTTTATTCTGTAGACAAACCCAACATCATTATTTTCCTCGTAGATGACATGGGTATGATGGACACCTCAGTACCCTTTATTACTGATAAAGACGGCACTCCACAAGTTCAGGAACTCAACGAATATTTCCGAACTCCTGCCATGGAAAAATTAGCGAGCCAAGGCATTCGCTTTAACCAATTCTGTGCACAAAGTGTTTGCTCTCCGAGCCGTGCATCTATCATCAGTGGTCAAAATGCTACGCGCCACCGCACCACGACTTGGATTAACCCCTCAGGCAATAACAAAGGGCAATTTGGACCAGAAGGCTGGAACTGGACTGGAATTGAAGCAGGCTCACCCGTCTTACCGAAAGTGTTTGGCGACGCTGGCTACACAACAATTCATATTGGTAAAGCTCACTTCGGTAACAAACAAGCTCCCGCAAACGACCCACTCAAAATCGGCTTTCAACACAATGTCGGCGGCGCTTGCTGGGGACGTCCAAAAAGTTATTATTCCGAAGATCACTTCGGCAATCACCCCAAATATAAAAAGGGTAAAAAACCCGTCACACACAACGTACCCCATTTAGAAAAATATTATGATTCGGGCACTTTTTTAACGGAAGCACTCACTTTGGAAACGCTCCCCCTCATCGAGAAATCTGTCAGTGCAAAAAAACCTTTTTTCCTCCACCTATCACACTACGCACTCCACGGCCCCTTTAACTCTGACCCGCGCTACGCCAAGAATTATGCGAATAGCGGCAAGTCAAAAAATGGTCAAGCTTTTGCAACACTCGTTGAAGGCATGGATAAGTCCCTCGGCGATGTCATGACTAAACTCGATCAACTTGGCGTTGCAGAAGATACGCTGATTATTTTCCTCGGGGATAATGGCTCCGATGCGCCTCTGGGCAAAACTCATGACACGGTTTGTGCGGCCCCACTGAAAGGAAAAAAAGGCACGCACTATGAAGGTGGCATGCGCATCCCATTTATTGCGGCTTGGGCAAAAGTGAATCCTGAGAATAAATTCCAAAAAGCTTTGCCAATTGCGCAAAACTCTATCCAAACGCAAATGGCCACTATTATGGATATCTATCCCACAGTTTTAGAACTTGCGAATATCGCAAAGCCACAAGGCCATGTGGTCGATGGCAAATCACTAAAGAAACTCATGAGCGGACAAAAAGATAACTCTCACCCTAAAACTTTCCTGATGCACTTTCCTCACCAACATCGCAGTAGCTACTACACCACTTACAGAAACCAAGATTGGAAAATCATTTATCACTACAATCCAAAGAGTGGACAGCCTGAAATTGAGCTCTACCATTTAAAAGACGATCCTTACGAGACCAATAATCTCGCCCAAAAGAACCCTGAAAAAGCTGGTGCTTTAATCAAGGCGATGAATGCTCAACTCAAAGCAGAAGGTGCCTTATTCCCCACTGACAAAAACGGCAAGGAACTTAAACCCATTCTTTAAAAAAGATTTTTTTTAATATTTTTTACATATTCTTGTCACCTCTACGGATCTGCACATGTTTTACTACTTAACGTAAATAGGTGCAGATCATGAAAAGAAAATTCTCTCTCATAGAGCTACTCGTTGTGGTGGCCATCATAGGCATCCTTGCTAGCTTGCTACTCCCCGCATTAGGCCAAGCACGAAAAACGGCTCAAGCCGCTTCGTGTAAAAATAATATTAAATAAATTACTTTAGCTATCCTCAGTTACAGTATGGATAACGAAAATTATGCACCTGCAGATAAATTTAGTCGAAATACAGATTTACAATGGCATAGAACACTCTCAGAAAAAGAATATATAGAATTTAATTTAAACAATGAAAACTCTATTTATCATTGCCCGAACGGCCTTGCAGTTTCAGAAAACTCGCACAATAACTATGCCATCAATTTTCGTCTTGCTCGAGGAACATTAGCGGGATCATATGAACCATCTTCTTTAAACTACAGTTACCTTTCAAGTCTTGAAAGTAACCACTCTACAGATACCGTCTTACTACTCGATGGCTACAACAATAACCGCATGCTCCAAAGCTCTGAAATAAATTCGGACAATATTTTTAATCGCGCTTCTGACTCAAAGATTGCGCGCCATAAAGACAAACTCAATATTTCCTATCTCGATGGTCATGTTGAATCAATGGCTGGCTCAACTTTACTTCCCGAAACAAATTATCGAAGTGATTTCTGGACGCCTTAATTCCGCTTCCAAACTCAATAGAAAAAATTAAAGTTTTAAAAAAAATTACTAAATTTTTCATCCGATAATTTTCTTTGTCACTTTTCTTGTGTTCTCCTGTTTTCATCAATAGAATTATCAAAATGGGAAACACACATGCATAAAAAATTCACTCTCATCGAGCTCTTGGTGGTCATTGCCATTATCGGCATTTTGGCTAGTTTACTTCTACCCGTATTGGGAAAAGCCCGAAAAAAAGCTCAATCCACTGTCTGTAAAAACAATCTCAAACAGATTAGTATGGCCTCATTGATTTATGCCGAAGATAATAACGATCTTGCTCCCGCTGACCTCGATTCTGGCTTAGCCAATACGCAATGGCCCGTCACTCTATCCAACCTCAACTATTTACAGTTTAATCCACAAAATGGCAATAGCTCTTATCATTGTCCTCAAGGAACTCCATTCACAAAGGTCTGGGAAAGTAACTACGCCTTAAATTTCCGTTTTGGTCGCTACACGGATGATGGCACCGCCACTCCTTGGAACTCACATGATGACCTCTTCACCATTCAAAGTAACCATGCTTCATCAACCCTATTCCTCATGGACAGCGCTGATACACAACGGTGGATATGGAGTAACTTGACCGCTAACACACTATATAACCTTGGCACTGGAAGTGTCGCGAGGCATAACAACTTCGCAAATCTCGCCTACCTAGATGGCCATGTCGCAAGTTTATCGGGTACAGCAATACTTTCTCAAAATGGCTTCGAAACCGATTTTTGGATGCCTTAATCTCGCTGTTTCAAACTCAATAAAGCAGGAAGAAGCAGACAGCTTGCCACTAGACCACAAAGCAGCGTTATAGCCCCACTGAGGCCAAACTCACGCATCGGCGGATAAGGGGAGAAATAAAACAGAAAGAAGCACGTACTCAAAATGAGCGAGGTACAAATCATCGGTTTGAGCTTGCTATGAAAACAATTTGCCAAGGCAGACTGATGGGAGTGTCCTTGCTCAATTGAATGGCGGTAATACGACAAGAAATGAATTGCGTCATCAACTACGATTCCCAAAAGGATCGTTCCGCTCATCACCGTGACAGAATTTAAATTGATCTCCGCTAAATACATCACCAAGACCAAACTCGCTAAGGCACTCGCCGCCGTTAAAAATGCGTAGAGCGCATACTTGCCACTTCTCCACAAGACGAGTAAAAGCACAAACATACTGAATAAACTCAGCCCAAGACTATTTATTTGTGTTTCTAAAATCTGCTGATCCGATTTCAAGATGGACTGTAAGCCATTGGGAATCACAATTTCTAAACCTTCGGGTAAATTTTCCTGTGAGAGCTCAATAAAATCTTCGGCAATCTTGATAAACTCATGCGACCTCACATCATCCGTTCGCAAAATAAAGAGGCTCTCCGTCAAATCTTCATTTTGTAAAACATCCCGAAAAGGAAAACGCTGGCTATTGAGAATAAGGTTGTAGGTGAATAGTGATTCCTCTGGAGGAAATACATTTCCATGGGATAAACTATCTCCTAGAAACAACTGGTGAACCGTCGTATAGAACTGCGAGTACGTATAAGCATTTTTCACCCCAGGCATTGCCATCGCACGATTTCTTAAATCATGTAAGTACTTAACATTCTCATACTTTTGAATGCCGCCCTTTTCTTTGGTCACAACTTTGAGCTGAAAAATGTTCAGCCCACCAAAATGATCATTGACTAACTCCAATGATTGACGCGTTTCACTTTCTGGAGTTAAAAATTCGCGCGCGCGCATATCAGTCTCGAGCTTTGAAAAGCTCATAAATGCACTAAGAAAAAGAATGCTAGCACCTAGATAAAATACAGCTTTGCTACGATTAAGCACTCTAACTAAACCATGCGAATAATCTTCTTTTTCCTGCCAATCTGAATGTTTCTCAAGGTCCTTCGAACTCTTGGATAAAAAGTAAAAAGGAGCAAAACTTAAAACAAATACCGCCAACAAATACTGCACACCTAATTGACCTAAGACCTGTAAAATATGAACTTCACTAAACATCAAACTACCGAAAGCGATAAAAGACGTGAGCAAGGCAATACATGAAGGTCGAAAAACGCGCTTTAATGCATACGCCCAAGGATTATTAGAGTTCTGTTCAGCCTGTTGATAAACCGCAAAGAAATGAACTAAAAAAGTCAATTGTAGCGATAGTACCAGGGGGATCAGAATGCAGGTATAGACATTCAAATCATACTGATTGAGAGCAAAAATAAGTGGACATAAGAAAACGCCTCCCAATTCCAAAGCGAGCATCCAAATGAGAATTTTAAGTGATTTAAAACTCACGCAAATAATAATTAAAATCAGTATAAAGCCTGCAAGTAAAACCTGTGCAACAAAGGTCTTGGTCAGTGTGAAGAATTCTGCACTTAGGACAGGCTCACTCAAGACCGAAACCTCGATGCCCTGCTCTTCGAACTCCTTCATACTTTCGCTGATTTTCTCCCACAAAAGAATTTTTTCTTCTAAGCCTATCTCACTATTTTTAAGGCGCGCTAACACCATGGTGTATTGACCATCGGCCGAAACCATGAGATCTCGAGTCATCGGATAATGGCAAATAAAATCTTTAAGTTCCGCCCATTCTTCGGGAGTCTTTTCTTCTAAGTTTAAAAAGACTTCTAGACGAATATTTTTGCGTATGTCAAAGTGATTGCCACGCTTCACTGGTCGCGCGGCATGAGTTAAGCTACGAATATCTTCGAGTTCAGGCAAGCTTTTTAATTTCTCACTTATCGCAAATAATTGCCGCGCCCCTTTTTCAGAAAAAAGCTGATCAATCTTACAAATGGCCAAGACAACGGTGCGCTCTTTAAAAGCTTCGTCCATCTTTTCATAAGTCCCACGACTGCGATGGTCGGTACCCATAATAGCATTGACTGAGGTATCGAGCTTGAGTTGCCGAACAGAAAACCAAGCACCTGCGACGAGCGCACAAGCCAAGAGTATTCCTGCTAGACGAAGCTTCATTTATAGAAGACGAGTGGTCCCGTCGGCAAAATCAATCATTTTCTTTTTATAGAGCGCGCCTAAGGCTTTCTTAAACACTTTGCGACTGACGCCAAAAACTTCTTTCACACTTTCTGCAGAAGATTTTGAATCGAGATCCATCGAACCACCCTTTTCTTTGAGGTAGTTCAAGATAAAAGTTTCGAGATCATCTTGCACGGCGTAATGCGGTGGAAATAAAGTCACATCCAATTTCCCATCATTGCGAATGCCTTTAATGAAAACATTGAGTTCATCGCCTTTTTCTGGATAGTCAGTGAAATCGCTGTTAAAGATCATGGCGTGGTATTTGTGATCCACTACCATGCGCCAACCCAATTCGTGTTCTTCATAAACTATACCTCGAAAAGCATCGCCCACTTCAAGGTGACTGACATCATTTTTGAGTTGATTACGTACCTTGCCCGTGGCAATCACGCGTTGACTCACATCGTCATATTTTAAGTAAACAAAGGCTTTTTGACCGACGTTAAATTTGTAGGGTTGATGCGCATAAGGAACAAAGAGATCCTTCGTCAAACCCCAATCTAAAAAGGCACCAAAATCATTGACGTCTTTCACTTCTAAAAAAGCGCATTCACCGACGCGCGCCAAAGGCTTTTCAGTCGTGGCAATAATTCGATCTTCCGAATCCGTGTACACAAAGACTTCGAGCTTATCGCCTACGTTTATCTCTTTTGGAAAGTAACGTTTGGGAAGTAAAACTTCCCCTGCCGTTTCTATATCTCCCAAGTAGGCACCAAAGTCCACAAAGCGAGCTACTGGCAAAGTATTGTAATCACCAATTCTAATCATATTTATTCACTATTTTTAATTTGTCGGCTAATCTAGTGCACCGCATGACTTAACAAAATCATTTCCCTGCAATAAGCTCTAAAAAGTCTTTGCCGTAACGTGCGGCTCGGTAATCACCAATGCCTTTAATTTTTCGAAAGGCTTCTAAATCAGCAGGTTTTTCATCTTCCAAAGCTTTGAGTGCGGCATTGCTCAGCACTAACCAGGGCTCCACGTCATCGCGTTTAGCGAGCTGATTGCGCAATTGACGCATTTCTTCGTACAGGTCACCGCCCTCAACTTTCTTTTTGCGTTGAATCGCTGCCGTCGCCCGCGAAGGTTCGCGTTTGATGCGTTTCTTTTTACCTGGAACCATGATTTCAAGCGCTTTCGGTCTTTCGATGAATTCATGCCCCATGGTGGTCACTTTTAAAACGGGGTACTTATCTTTGGTGCGTTTCACCAAGCCCTTACCCTCCAAACTTTGCAAGAGCTCTCGTACGTGAGATTGATCCAACATATCCAAACAGCCATAATGATCAGAATCCTTCAAGCGACTACCAATAATCGAGGCATCGCGACTGCCAGTCACTAGCATGGCAATTTTCGATAAACCTAAATAACCGCTAAAATTGTCCACTGCCTCCATCAAACGCAGCGCCTGACGCGTCTCAACTTCAGTTAGACGACGATATTCCCCACCTGTGCCTGACGCAGGCTGACAACGGTCACAGGTTCCACAGCGCCAAGTTGAATCATCCGCACCAAAGTATTTAATAAGGTAATCCTGACGACAATCACGAGTATGAACATAAGTGATCATTTCATCCAGGCGTTCAATCTCTGATTCGCGCCTCTTTCTCAAACCCGAAAAATCAATTTCTAATTCATCTTGTGATAAAACTTCAAAGCTTCTGCCAGAAAACGGCGGTTCCCAATGAATTTGTTCGCCTTTAAGTGCGTTCAACACGCGTTTGACTTGCTCTGGCTTTAAACCCGTAATCGAACACATCTGATAATAGGAAATATCAATCATCGCCCCATTCATCAGAGACTCACCATAGCGATCTAAAAAGCGATGAATAAAAATCGCTCGCTGAGTCTTGGCCGTCGGAAAGTCAGCGAGCAGTTCTTCGCGACTCTTAGCAAAACCCATTTTTCCCGTATTTTCTTGTCGAAAGCCACGACGAATATAATTACTTTTCTCCAACTCTTTCATCACACCCGAAAGTTGTTGGTCACCCTTAGCTTTGGGAATCGACTCCGCCAATTCACTCAAAGTCATCTCAAAGTGATTTTCTCCTGTATCTCGACACATCTTGCGCAGAGTATCCCAAGTGCTTTTTATAATCGCTTCATCGGGATTATTGAGGTCAATCAAAAATTCATGTGTATAGCGATCCGCAAAAGAGAATAATAAAACACAAGTAGATTGTTCACCATCTCGGCCTGCACGCCCAACTTCTTGATAATAGGCTTCTAGAGCGCCAGGAAAGTTGTAGTGAATCACCTGACGAATGTCGGCTCGGTCAATGCCCATACCAAAAGCATTAGTCGCGGCTAAAACGGGATTCGGGTCATACAAAAAGTAATCTTGTGCATCATTGCGATCTTTATCACTCATTCCACCATGATAACCTCGCACGGATAAGCCGTCCATCACTTCTTCCACCGCTTTGCGAGTCGCGCAATAAATGATTGTTGGCTTGCGATCTTCCATGAGTTCGCGAATTTTTTCGAGTTTCTGATCCTTTTTGGAGCAATCTTCTATACTTAGACTCAAATTGGGCCGAGCAAAACCTGTGACCACCACATCCATCGCGGGGCGGTGCAGTTGTTTTTTGATATCTTCTCTGACTCGTGGAGTTGCCGTTGCCGTAAAGGCACAAATTTGTTTAATTCCAAGTTTCTCGGCTGATTCACCCAAGCGCGTGTAATCTGGGCGGAAATCGTGCCCCCATTGCGATATACAGTGAGCTTCATCCACCACTAAGCTTTCCGGGGGATAATCTTTAAGTAAATCGCGGAAGGCCTGAGATCTCATGCGTTCAGGAGCCACGTAGAGCAATTTAATCATTCCTTGCTGAGCCTGCATAAGTATGGCATTTTGCATACTTTGACTCTGAGTACTATTGATGTACTCGGCGGCAATCCCCTTATTCTTGAGGGCATCAACCTGGTCTTTCATCAAAGCAATCAGTGGTGAAATCACCACCGTATAACCGGGTCTAACTAAAGCGGGAAGTTGGTAACACAGGGATTTCCCTGCACCAGTGGGCATAACGACACAAATATCGTCACCCTTATACACTTGCTCAATAACTTGATCTTGACCCTCGAGAAAGGTATCAAAGGAGAAGAACTTCTTGAGCCCTTCACGTAATTCATTCATTGATTAGAAACGGCTACTCGAAGACTTTTTGAAGTCTTTGAGATTAATATTGAGTTTATTAAATTTGTAGTTGAGTACACGTGGTGTCGTATTGAGCGCCCGTGCTGCCGCAGCGGCATTACCTCGGTGACGTTTAAGAGCTTCAACCAAAAGTTCTCTCTCATAAGTTTCTAAAGAAGCTTGTAAGTCAGTCACAGTATTATTATCAGGATCGTCTTCATTGAGACCTGCAGCCTGAAGCGAAGGGGGCAAGTTATAACCGTGAATCACATCGTCATCTGTACTGAGAACCGCGCGTTCCACACAGTTTTTCAACTCGAGCACGTTACCCGGCCAGTGATAAGCCATAACCATATTGATAGCTGGAGTTGAGATACGTACAACTTTTTTACCGTAGGAACGGTTAAATTCGTCGAGAAAGTAATCCGCGAGTAAAGTAATATCAGATTTGCGGTCGCGAAGTGGCGGCACAACTAAAGTATTCACACTTAAACGGTAGTAAAAGCTCTCTGAAATCTCTTCATTCTCAATTGCTTCATCCACATTTTTGTAGGTACCTACAATCAGACGAACATTTGAATTGAGAGTTTCCGTACCACCCACTCTCTTAAAAGTTTGGTTCTGAAGATAATCTTCCAACTGATGCTGGATTTCCATCGACGTATCAGTGAGTTCATCAATGTACAGAGTGCCGCCGTGAGCTTTCTCAAGCATACCCGCTTTGATCAAGCGACCATCGCGTTCGACGCCGAAAAGTTCTTTTTCTACCATGTTGATAGGGAGACCACTGCAGTTCAAGGAAAGGAAAGTACTCATTTTGCGAATACCGCTAAAGTGAATTGCACGGGAAGTTAATTCTTTGCCAACACCACTCTCGCCCATAATCAAAATGGAGCCATGAGCATTGCCCATGAGGTTGATATTCTCAAAAACCTTTTGCATAACGCGGGAGTTACCCACCATGTTACTGGGGTTGTAGCGATTACCGAGTTCTTTCTGTAAACGGCTATTTTCAGTTTTTAAAGTGTTTTTCTCTTCGATACCTTCACGGATTTGGAAAATCGCATCTGCTAATAAGTTGGCGATAATTTCTAAAAGTTGTTTTTTACGTTCCCAGTCAATATTAGGCGTTGCTTCTAAGTCGACTGAGATTGTACCAATCAATTCATCGTTGCGCATAACCGGTACACACACAAAGCCAATATCATTTTTCTTACGTGCACGCGTTCTATCGAGGAAACTTTCTTCTTCGGCAATATTGGGGATCACAATCGCTTGGCGATTCAAGCCTACTAAACCAGTTACACCCTCACCGAGAGCATAACGACCACGGGCTTTCTCTTGCGCACTTAGGCCTTTCGATGCCTCAATAATGAGCGCATTTTCATTCGTGTGAAATAAAGTTAAAGTCGCTCGTTCAGTATTCATCTCGGTTTCTAAGATGTCCAAAACTTCATTAAGCAGTGTGTTTACATTCTTATGTCTCAATAAAGACTGAGATATCTTATAAATGATCAAAAGGTCATTAGAAAACTTAGAACTCGCCATTTTGGCCCCCAAATAGAAAAAGTTTACGATAATTGTATAAAATTTATTTAAAGTATACACTCATCGTATTTTTTCTAGCGCTAGCTTAAGCAGAAAAACGGAAAAAAATGTAATTTTTACGCTTTCGAAATAAATTACTCAAAAAATCGTATTTTTAGTGTTGCAGGAAATATTTTCTGAATTAACATAAGGCACTTCAAAACCCCTGGTGGGGTTCCCGAGCGGTCAAAGGGAGCAGACTGTAAATCTGCCGGCTACGCCTTCGAAGGTTCGAATCCTTCCCCCACCACTTCAAAGCCTTGATTTTTCAAGGCTTTTTTTGTGCCTAAATCCGCCACATTAAAGGCGCAGTCCACTAGGTCACTAATTTGTTTCTTGACTTCATCATCAAAAACTCCTGACTCATAAGTTTTTTTCACGAGCTCAATAATCATCTTAGATCCCTCTGTCTTGGGGTCGGGCAAGGGAAACTCTTTGACGTACTGAGTAATGAAGCGGCGCCTACCTGAGTACAGCTTGTTGTGAAAATTTGCATCATAAAACTTTTCGATAAAGGATGAGTTTCCCACCGCCAAAGCAAGGTAAATTAAATCCAGATTTTCTAAGCCTTGACTCGACATCCAGTAACAATCACCATTAACTACCGCACCAGACTCATCTAACCAAAAGAGTGGCTTAGCTGAAATATCACGAAAAACGATCTTTGGGTATTGCCACTTTGCGGGATCATGTGCCACCCATACCTCATACCAACGACGAGTTTTTGATTCCTGTAAATACTTTCGAGCTTTTAAAACTTGTGCGTTAGCTTCTAAATAAGTCTTTGTCTTGGGGTAATCATCTAATTCGATCACCCGCTTCTCGCCATCCCTCGTCTCATGTGTATATAGCACAAAGGAACTAGGGTTGACTTCGGCCGTATACTGATCCGCTTCAAAATGAGTAATCAATGGCATGAGCATTTCGGGCCGCTCGTCATCACTCATGCCCAACCAATCCTGTTTAATAAAGACTTTGTCGGCGGTAGATTTAATCCCTACCGAAATCTTATTAATGTCCCCAAAGCGACCGAAAGTATGACGCTCGACTTCTTTTAACCAGCCATCTTTAAGGATGGTTTTTTGCGTCCACCGCGATTGTAGTCCTTCACCAAAATCCAGATCTCCTTGCGAAACTCGCAAATTCAAACCTTGATAGTTCACCAAGCCGTCCTTATCAATATTATCAAAGAGCTCCCTCTCACAGGCATCGTCAATA
The DNA here is from genome assembly GCF_000170755.1 of Lentisphaera araneosa HTCC2155. Taxonomy (NCBI): domain Bacteria; kingdom Pseudomonadati; phylum Lentisphaerota; class Lentisphaeria; order Lentisphaerales; family Lentisphaeraceae; genus Lentisphaera; species Lentisphaera araneosa. Next base: position 58,598 of record NZ_ABCK01000022.1, on the reverse strand, counting down.
TCTAAATCTTTCTCTTCGTAGATACTCGTAAAGGGTGGCACTTGTTTTTGACGTCCTAAACCCGCGACAAAAACCAAAGGCAGGACGGCTGCTTTAAATAATTTACTATCACCGAAGTCCCATAAGTGGTCGATCGCAAATTGCTTTCTCATGTGCTCACGAATCGCCCAAGCGCCCTTGAGGCTCAAAAGGCGATTGCTGATAAGCAGAGTGAATTTACTCGTTTTTTTAAGGCTCTTGCCTACGGCTAAAATAAAGGCATGCGATAAATCCACACAACCTGACAAGGCAAACTCGCGCGCCAGTTCTTGCGAGGCATCAGCCCCCATTTCTTGAGTTCGCACATAGGGCGGATTGCCAATAACTAAGTCATATTTACGCTTGCGTTTCTTCGCTAGAAAATCCGCCAAAAAATCTCGCTCATAAAAAGTAAACTTCACTTTGGGGTAGGCTCTCTCTAAAATCTGCTGACAACACTTAATCGCCGCTGTATCTGTATCGTAAAGCACCACCTGAATATTTAAGTAGCCTTCCGCAATGAGTACATCTAATAAAGACTGAATGAGTTGTCCATCACCCACAGCCGGCTCGAGCACGGTGACTAAATCATCCTTGCTCTTGCCTGACCAAAAATCAAAGACTTGCCTCGCCATAAAATCGGCGAGGGCTTTAGGCGTGTAATGCGCACCAGTCGCTTTGCGTTCTGCTAAACTCTTATGTCCTTGGGGTTTTTGTGAAGTCCGCATCAATCAGCTCTTAAATTTCATTTAAAAATCGAATGTACTAGCCTCCTCGAATCTTACAAGATTCATCGATTAGCTCAGCTGAAAAAGTCATCTAGTGAGAAGAATCCTGGTGAAATCAAAAGTTTTTATAAAAAAAGTGGTTTTTTCTTTCCTCTGACGTCCAAAGACCAAATCACTGAACGCATATAGTAGCAAATCAATATAAAACTAGGTGTTACATGAAAACAAAATCCCTACTTATCGCTGCAAGTGCAGCCCTATTCTCTCCTTTTATTTCTGCGGAGAGCGCAAAACCCAACGTTATCCTCATTATGGCCGATGACCTCGGCTGGGGCGACACAGGATTTAACGGTAGTAAAGTCATCAAAACACCTCACCTCGACCAAATGGCGGCAGAAGGCCTCCAACTCGATCGCTTTTATTCAGCTTCAAGTGTCTGTTCCCCCACTCGCGCTAGTGTCCTAACTGGCCGCAACCCCTACCGTACTGGCGTGCCAACTGCCAACCAAGGCTTCCTACGCCCAGAAGAAATCACCCTCCCCGAAGTCCTAAATGAACAAGGCTATGCGACTGGTCACTTCGGTAAATGGCATTTGGGCACCCTAACTCACACGGAAAAAGACGCCAATCGTGGCAAACCCGGCAACACAAAAGAATTTAACCCACCTAAACTTCATGGTTATGAGGATGCCTTCGTAACAGAATCTAAAGTGCCCACTTACGATCCAATGATTCTACCCGCTAAATTTGATCAGGGTGAGAGTAAGCACCTCGGCTGGGAATACGTCAAAGAAGGTGAAGAATCTAAACCCTACGGAACTTTCTACTGGGATATCGAGGGCAAGAAAATTACTGACAACCTCAAAGGTGATGATAGCCGTGTGATCATGGATCGTGTCCTTCCTTTTATTGACCAAGCTGTCGCTGACGAAAAACCCTTCCTTTCCGTTGTTTGGTTTCACACACCTCACCTCCCTTGCGTAGCTGGTCCCCGTCACCAAGAAATGTATAAAGGTCACCCCATCCACCTCCGCAACTACGCAGGTTGTGTCACGGCCATGGATGAACAAATTGGCCGCCTCAGAAAACACCTTGCTGATAAAGGCGTTGCAGACAATACCATGATTTGGTTTTGCTCCGACAATGGCCCCGAAAGTAAAGAACGTCCCGATAATGGCAGTGCCGGTCACTTCCGTGGTCGCAAGCGCGACCTCTACGAAGGTGGCGTTCGCGTTCCTGCCGTCATGGTTTGGCCGGCGAAAGTCAAAGAAGCCCGCAAAATCTCCGCACCCTGTATTACTTCGGACTACATGCCCACAATTCTCGACGCTCTACATATCCCACACCCCCAAGCTTCTTACGCTACTGACGGCCGATCACTCATGCCGATCATTAATAATGAAGACTTTACAAGAGACAAAGAAATTGGCATCATGTTTAGCTCGCGCATTGTTTGGCACAAAGGCGACTTCAAACTCCTCAGCTACAATGGCGGTAAAAAGTACGAACTCTACAACCTCAAATCTGATCCCTCAGAAAAAACGGATGTGGCAGCTCAAAACCCCGAGCTCGTAGAAAAACTCAAAAAAGATATGCTTGCTTGGCATGAATCAGTAAAAAGCAGCTACGAAGGTTCTGAGTACGGAACTAAATCTCTCGATCGTTTAGGTAAATCCTGGAGTTCTCCACTAAGCGCTAAAGCCAAAAAGACTAAAAGTAAAAAGAAAAAATCTAAAAAGGAAAAGAAATAATGATCAAATCCCTGTTCACTCTCGTGATTTTTTGTGGCTTAGCGCTCCAAGCTCGTGAAGCCACAGACAAACCCAATATCATTTTTGTCCTCTTAGATGACCTCGGCAAAGAATGGATCAACTGTTATGGAGGTGAAAACATCAAAACACCTCGCATCGATCAATTAGCTGAACAAGGTTTAAAATTTGATAATGCCTACTCCATGCCTCAGTGCACACCGAGCCGTGTCGCCTTCATGACCGGCCAATACCCCTATCGTAGTGGCTGGGTTAATCACTGGGACTCTCCACGTTGGGGCGCTGGTTACTACGACTGGAATAAAAACCCTTCCATTGCCCGTACCATGAAATCTGCCGGTTATACCACTGCCGTCGCCGGTAAATGGCAACTCAATGATTTTCGCATTCATCCCGACGCCATGGTTAAGCACGGTTTTGATGACTACTGCATGTGGACTGGCTGCGAAGGTTCAACTGATAAAAAGCATGAAAATATCAGTACTCAACGCTACTGGAATCCCTATATCCACACTAAAGAAGGCAGCAAAACCTACCCCGGTAAATTTGGTCCCGATATCTATAATCAATTCTTACTCGATTTTATCAGCGAAAACAAAGACAAGCCTTTTTTCATCTATTACCCCATGGCCCTGCCTCATGGTCCTCTCGTTCACACCCCTCTGGAACCTAATGTCAAAGATAAATATGCGAAACACAAAGCTATGGTTCACTACATTGATCTGCTCACTGGAAAGCTCGTCGATCACCTCAACGATCTGAAAATTCGCGAAAACACCATCATTGTTTGGACTTGTGATAATGGCACTTCGGGTGGCATCAATAACAATATGAATGGACGCGAAGTCAAAGGTGGAAAAACTAAGACAACTGAAAATGGCGTCAATACTCCTTTCATTGTGAGCTGGCCTGGAATCATTCCTGAAGGAAAAACCTCCAAAGCGATTGTCGACTTCACCGATATGCACCAAACTTTTGCCGACTTCGCAGGGGCTAAAATCGATCCCAACTATACTTATGATGGTAAATCTGCCAAAGAAGTCTTTCTTGGCGCACCTAAAAGTCAACGCGAATGGATCATGGCCATGGGCTCAAAACCTGCACGTATGACTGACAAGGGAGTTGAAAACGTCTATTATTTCCGCGATCGCGTCGTTCGCGATACTCGCTACAAACTCTTTATCAGCACTGACCGCAAACCCGAAAAACTTTACGACCTCGAGAAAGATCCTGCGGAACTCAATGACTTAATCAATAACCCGGAATATAAAGCGGTACTCGATCGCTTGAGTCAAGCCATCAAAACTTTTCCTGAGACTGATAATGATCCCACTTACACTAAACTTGAGACTAATCCCTGGGATAAAAAGTCCGCCTTTCCCTCAAAGATTCACAAGCAAGGTCACCCCGATCAGCCAGAAAAATTTAAAGTCAAAGCAATATCTAAAAAGAAAAAATCTAAAAAGGAGAAAAAATGAACAAAATTTTAAACCTTATCTGTAGCTCACTCATGGTTTTGAGTGTCACGGCACAAAATGAGAAACCCAACTTCCTCTTCGTATTTGCCGATGACATGAGCCTCGACACTATTGGTGCCATGCAACGATACAATTGTAAAACTCCTCACCTCGATAAACTCATGGCTTCTGGTGCGAGTTTTAATCGTGCTTATAATATGGGTGCTTGGGGCGGCGCCGTTTGCGTCGCCAGTCGCGCCATGCTCAACTCGGGCCTCTTTGTTAACAAAGCCCAAAAAGGTATCAATGAATTCCCTCATTGGTCAGAAATCATGAAAGAGAATGGTTACAAAACTTACATGACAGGCAAATGGCACGTTCCAGGCCAACCGCGTTTTGATGTTGTTCGCGATGCTCGTGGTGGCATGCCCAAGGGCTCGGGCTACAATCGCCCCAAAGATATGGATGATTACCTCAATGGTTGGAAACCTTGGGACAAAGCTCAAGGTGGTTTTTGGTCTGGTGGTACACACTGGTCAGAAGTCGTCGGCAATCACGGTGTTGATTTCATCAACGAAGCCGCAAAAGATGACAAGCCCTTCTTTATGTACATTGCCTTCAACGCCACTCACGACCCGCGTCAAGCTCCCAAAGAATTCATCGATATGTACCCCCTCGACTCAATCGAAGTTCCAAAGAGTTATTTGAGTAACTACCCCTACGACGAAGAAATGGGCTGTAACCCAGTTGGTCTGCGTGACGAACGTCTCATGCCTTCTCCTCGTACCGAGTTTGCCGTAAAAGTTCACCGTCAGGAATATTTTGCCCTCGCCACTCACATGGATCGTGAGATCGGACGCATTTTCGACGCTCTCGAAAAAAGTGGCATGAAAGATAACACTTATGTCATCTTCACTGCCGACCACGGACTCTCAGTTGGCCACCACGGACTCGTGGGTAAGCAAAACATGTACGATCATTCCATGCAGGTCCCCTTCTTCATCGCTGGTCCTGGCATCAAAGCTGAACAAGAATTCAATATTCCCATCTACCTTCAAGATGCTATGGCCACCACTCTCGACCTTGCGAAGATCGCAAAACCCAAACACGTGCAATTCAATAGCGTCATGCCCCTTATCGAAGGTACTAAAAAAGTTCAATATGCCCCCATTTATGGTAAGTACACTCATACTCAACGCATGATCCAAGACGGCGACTTCAAACTCATTGTTTACCCCACCATTAAAGTCAGTCGCCTCTACAATACTGCCAAAGACCCTCTAGAAATGAAGGATTTGGCTAAAAACCCTGAGTACGCAGCAAAAATCCAAGAGCTCACTGGCAAACTCAAAAAACTCATGAAAGACATGAACGACGATATGGATCTCGATAATCCAAAACCGGTCAAGAATAACAAAAAGAAAAAGTCCAAGAAGAAAAAAGCCTGATCACAAAATACACCGCCTGGACCCCAAGCTCGGAACGAGCCCAACCTAAGCGTCAGCGACCCCTCTTGTTTCCCCAAGTCCGATCTGCATGTGGTTAAATGTAATATAAAAAGTAAAAAGCCGTGAATTATAAAATAATTCACGGCCTTTAATGGAGGCGGGGGGAATCGAACCCCCGTCCTGAGTAAAGTACTACAGGAGCGTCTACATGTGTAGTTTACCTTTATTTCTTGACCTCCTCACCTGTCGGTAAACAAAACCAGTGAAGCGGCAAGCTGCAGCAAAGTCTTACTTCTCCCCCCTGAAGCTCAGGTTTGAAGCCAGCCTAATGAGTTTGGGCCTGTCGTCACTCTATTAGGCGTCGAGTGGGAAAGGCAGCGGGCTTATCTTATGCCGCTAATGCGTAATCAGTATCGTTAGCATTTATGTTTTGGACGGCTTTTTACGAGGCCAACCGGCCAACCTCGACATGCAACTCAAGAGAAACCCTAACAGTCGAAACCGGGCGCCCCCAAGGCTATTTCACTATAGGTGAGTTGAGCAGGAATTCAATAGGGAAAATAAGAAATAAATCCAGTAGGAAGATCGCTGAGTAGAAAGATTGTTCGCACTGCTAAAGTCATTTAAAAATCACATTTCCATCCGTGTAACAATACTTCGCTACTGGGTGTGGTGATAGTATGAGTACTAGTTAAGTACGCAGAATTGTTCCTCTACAGCCCGTTCGCGGATGGATGCTGAGCTCTCGCCATCGGCTTTATTCATCAGTTCCTACTGACTCAGAGGATTCACTTCTAGGTGTAAATCAATATGGTCCAAGAGTGGGCCCGAGATACGATTCCTATACCTTTGAATCTACATAGAAGTGCAACGACATTCCTTCTGAGATGAGCCAAAAAAACCGCAGGGACAAATCTTAAGTCATTGCGTTAACTGTAAGATCATGATTTACAGTATGTTAAGAATCATAAGCTTGATATTCTTGATTGGTTTTCACAATTAACCACAGGTATAATGCTAATCATACAAGATGCTGCTGTATAGGTACATGCTTTTTATCCGCCTGTCTGGCAAGACCTCGCGGATGTGAGTCTGGTATAGAGTGTCGGACCCAAGTTTGGGCACTTACTTTATTAAATTCAACTTTCATGCACCTCACGGTGCATGCTACATTCTGTCGGGCGTGTGCCCTAGTGTAAACTGTATTTATTTTTCACACAGCCTCTTTAGCGTGCGTATTTGCGAAATCCGCAGTTTGAATACCGATTAAAAATCAGCACTTGCGAAGTTAATGGCCGTTGGCAAATCGATGCCCTTTTCTTTGTCGCGTCGGACTTTCCAAACAAGGTTCTTTTTGCGATCGACTTCGAACATCGGGTAAGCACTATTATAAGCTGCGACAATAATGTTACCGTTTTCACGAATGACAAAACTACCGACATATTTCAAACCAATTGTAGGAAGGTCTTCTGCCGTCAGAGACCACACGAGCTTATCTTTCTTGTCTATTTCAACAAGAGAGGCTCCATAGCCTGTTCCGACCAGCACATTGCCATTATCCAATACGGCAACACCATGAATTCTTCGCACTTTAGCGGGGAGCTCTATTTTATCTAAATCAATTGTGCGTGTCACCATACCCTTTTTATTTAAGATATAAATTTTGTTTTGAGCACAGCCAGAAATGACGTAGCCTCCATCACTGAGCTTTCTCACTGTTTTCATCTGCAGGCGTTGTTCACTGCGCAAATAGGGTATTTTGATCATCCTTGTTATTTTTCCCCCTGGATTGAGTTCTAAGAGAACTTTATTCACTGCGATAAGAATGCCCCCATCCTTTAATGGCTGGCAGGAATGAATTTCCAGGGGTCGCATTTTTGGCTCAAAATAAATCGCGCGAGTATTTTTCTTATCATATTTCCAAACTCCACGTGTCCCACATATGATAGTGAATTTATCCGTCTGCCAGACCTCCTGACAGTTGCCATATGAAGCCCATCTCATAGCGATTGCTCCATCCTGTATCAACTTCCCCTGCGCTTTTAAATGCTCAGTCACCATCAGCGCCTGAATACCCTCACTATTAAACTCAGCACCATCCTTATTGACAAATTCTAAATCTGCAGCAAATGCCACATTTAGAATGGATATAAAAATTAAACTTATACTTCTCATCTTTCTTATACTCACTTTCATTATTATAAAATAGTAATCATTCTTTTATTGTAGAGATAAGGACAATGAATGACAGATTGCTGAATTTTTAGACGAAAAACTTTTATCAAAAATGGCTTCTAAGTTCAAATTAGGCCCTGAGAAAATCACATAATTAAGCTCTTAAGAATAAAAACTTACATCCTTGCGCGACCTTACTTTAAATAGCCCCAGCTCTAATGTGACTCTCCCAAGGTATTGCCATACGGGCGGACAAAAAAAATTTAGTTCCGCGCTTTGAGCCGATTAGCAATCGGCGCTACCAAGCGAAGCGCCTCCTAAGCGAAGCGCAACCTAAGCGAAGCGATACATAAGCGTCAGTCCTTTTAACTTTTATATCATTGCACGCTCAGACCAATGGCGCTTGCACATGATAAAAAGATTAAACCTAAGCGAAGCGATCCCTATCTGTGTGAATCCGTGTGAATCTGTGGTTAAATATTTTTATATGTAGTTAATGCCGCATTGGAATGCGGGGCTCCCAAGTGTTGCCACAAGCCAATTAGTTAATTATCTGAAACCTGTCACCTAATCCCTGTCACCTTGAGCGCAGCGCTACCTTGAGGCGATAGTCGATAAAAATATTTACTTTTTTTGAGTTTTGACGGCAGGTTTTTCATTTAAGCAAATTAGTATACATGAAAGCAAGCTAAGAGAATTTTATTATGGACCAGAAAACAGAACTTAAAGAGGCTGATTTTTTGAAGCTTTTTTTAAAGCACGAAAATGCCCTGCGCGTCTTTGCTAGGAGTCTATTGCCGAGCTGGAGAAATGTCGACGACGTTTTACAGGAGGCCAGCATCGTGATGTGGGAAAAACTCGATCAACTCGATGGCGAAGATGGCTTTTTCCCCTGGGGTAAAACAATTATCCGTTTTAAATGCATGAATTTAATGCAAAAGAAAAAAAATGAACGTTTGGTATTTAGCGAGACTCTAGTGAACTTACTTGCCGACGATGCTGAAAAAATTGATGAGGCAGAATATACCTGGAGGCAAAATGCCGTTGGGAAATGCTTAAAAAAGTTATCTGAGCAGGATCAACAATTGGTTATGGCCCCCTATTTAAATCACGGCTCAGTAAAAGTTTTAGCCAGCAATCAATCTGTTTCAGTCAATTCACTCTACAAAAAACTGGGTCGTTTAAGAGACCTTCTCTTCAAGTGTGTGAACTCACAAAAGGCACTGCAATCATGAGTAAAAAATTCGATCAACTACTTCATAAATACTTCCTCGACAATATTTCCGAAGATGAATTCAAGGAATTGGAAAGTCTTCTCGAAGCCAATGCCGAGCTGCGTCAAAGGTACCTTGACTACACGATGATGGATGCCGGCTTGCGCAGTCATTCCCAAGAAGGCATGAATATCGTCAACATTCAAAAAAAGCGCTCCAATCCTTTTCTATGGTTTGCGGCTGCCGCGGCCATGCTTATTTGTCTTCCCGCCTTCTTCCTTTTTAATTCAGCAAATACGATTGCTGTGATTCAATCTAGCGAGTACGCCGGTTGGGAAAGTAGTCAAGCCACCCTGCCCGGTTCAGAGCTCCATGCCGGCACCCTCGATTTGAAATCAGGTGTGGCGACTTTGGCCTTTAAATCCGGAGCTGATTTAACTCTGGAAGCGCCTGCCAAAATCGAGCTCATTTCCGCTATGGAAGTAAAATTGATTTCTGGCAATATCTCTATGTATGTGAGAGAGTCAGCTCAGGGCTTCCGAGTCAATACCCCCAATGGTTATGCCATTGATCATGGCACGCGTTTTTCTGTTCGTATTTCAGATGATCAAAAATCTGCTGATTTCAAAGTTTTGGAAGGAGAAATCTCTTTGCACCACGAATTGGGTGAAGTTAAACATTTGGGCGACGCCGAAGCATCGCAAATGAATGCCTCCACTTTAGTCGACCTTCTTCAAGACTCTGATCTTGAGGGCTTTCTCAAAAATGAAGCTAATTCCCATATTTTGAGTTCAATTGGTCATGAAACATCAATTGTTTTTAATAATCAACAAAGCCGTCTCAATCAAAATTTCCTCATGGTTAAAAAGAACAAGAAAGGTGATGTAAATCGGCGCGCACTTTTTGCTTTCAAAGTCGATGAGCTGGATTTGAGCAATATTGCAAGGGTCAGTTTGAGTTTAAACTCAATACCAACCGGCCTTGGTGAAGTCGGAACAATGCCTACAGAAAGTACTTTCCACTTATATGGCATCAAGGATGGTCAAGATGAGCAATGGCAAAGAACGGGCTTTTTGAAATGGGCTGATGCCCCAAAAATTAAAAATGCCTTGCCATTAGCCAGCTTTAAAATCTCCAGAGCAAATCTAAGAACTACCGTTAGGCTCGAATCACCCGAGCTAGTCAATTTCATCAAGTCTAATCAATCTTCTGAAGTCGGCTTTATTTTATCTTGTAGCACTCTGGGTGGAACCCTAGTTCACGGCTTTGCCAGCAGCCTCAATCCCGAGGCTTCCGGCCCTAGGCTTGAATTAACTATGGAAGATGGCAATTAGCGCGTTTTTTATAGGAGCGCCGGCGACCCGCCGGCATTAAAATTCGATAACTCTTCGTGTTCACTTAGGAGCGCTGGCGACCCGCCGGCATACGTAAATTAAGATCTAAGTTTTAACCACAAAAAAAGCATGGGAGCGCTGGCGACCCACCGGCATAAATAAACCTATCCCGATTTACATGTCCCTGTCTCTAAGATAATTCTTCACAAGACTCGCCGATTACTTCAGCTTATTAAATCTATGTACGCTGGACCACAGCCACTCTTCCGCATTGGCACATAAACCGGCCTTCACCGGGTTTTGATGAATGTATTCTATAGCCTTTAAAAAATGATTCTCATTACGTATAAAACGATCCCAATATTCACGTTGCCAAACTTTATTTGGGAGCGCTGGCGACCCGCCGGCATGAGTACTCGAACCCTCTTCATGTTCATTCTTTAAAATTTCTTTCGCCGTATAACTTTTCCAAGAATGTAGTACTTTTGCTATGGGCCAGCCCTCGTAAGTCTTGATCAAAACATGCACATGATTGGGCATCACTACGTAGGCAATAAGGTCATAGCGATCGCTATCAAAAAATTTCCATGTATCTAGCACTATTTGCGCATTGCGCGAATCTTTGAGAAGGCATGAGCCATAGCCCTTGTCGAGATATTGTTCCACTATTTGAGAGTATTTTATTTTTTCTTGTGGGGTCATGTTCTCGTATGCCGGCGGGTCGCTAGCGCTCCCATCATGCATAACTTTCTTATCATATATCGGCGAGGTGCCGGCGCTATGAGTGATTGTAAGGAGAACTTGCTTTGGAAGAGAATCCGCTAAGCGATAAGTCAGCATTTGGTATTTATTCGCCACATCGTAATGAGGTAAATAATCCCGGCTAAACCAAGCCTCGCTATTTTTAAATTCTTCTCTCATTCTTTCCCCCTTATTTGCATTATCATGCCGGCGAGTCGCCGGCGCTCCCATGTAAGCGCGCCATTTGAAGTTCTTACTTAGTGTTTTGTAATGCAAATAAATATAGTGTGTGAGTATAAGTTTTTTTTATGCCGGCGGGTCGCCGGCTCTTCCATTATGCTTACTTTTCATATCTGCCGGCGAGTCGCTGGCGCTCCCATTATGCTTACTTTTTTATATATGGCGGCGGGTCGCATTTAAATTTCTTACTTAGTGTTATCTAATGCAAATAAAATATGGTTTGAGGTATGTTTTTTGTGTTTTATGCCGGCGGGTCGCTGGCGCTCCCATTTAGGTGAGGTCTTAAAAATCACAATGAGGCGGGTCGCAGACGCACATGTAATATTATGCCGGCGGGTCGCCGGCGCTCCCATTATGCTTGCTTTTTTATTTATGCCGGCGGGTCGCCGGCGCTCCCATTATGCTTACTTTTAAATAGGCCGGCGGGTCACCGGCGCTCCCATTTAGGTGAGATATTTAAAATCACAATTCCGGCGGGTCGCCGGCGCTCCCATTAGCCAACTCAGACTTATTCACTCCTTCTCAAGAGGCTTTTTAGCATCAGGAATGCCATCGTTGTTTGAGTCTAGATCCCATTGATCGCTGATGCCATCGCCATCGCTATCCTTGCTGCCTTCGACGCTGTTGGGTATACCATCCATATCAAAATCTTCTCGATCAGAACCCTTATCCAAAGCTTCGAGTAAATCCATCGGCATTGGCTCTCCCTTCTTATAAGCTTTTATATAATCCCGCATAAAACGAAAGTACATATCCCCATAAGGTTCTTTAACAGGCTCTATATCACGAGAGTATTCGGGACGGAACATATCGACAAACTGAACTTGGCCATCTTTTCCATCTTTTTGACGCTGGGCAATGAGTTCATTCCACCAAGTGATGACGATGAATTTAGGGCGTATTTCAAAGGCTCGTGACCACTGACGCTGAAAAGTCTTGCCCTGTTCACGTGGAGTGGCAGACTTTTCATTGGACATGTAGTTCTTTTGTAAGGCGGTGCATACGACTAGCTGTTCGGGTTTTTCATCAATTGTTGCCACAGTTTGAGGATAATTCATGAGAAAAGACCATTCGCGATCGGCTGGTTTACTGCGCAGCCCCCACATCGTACGAATCGTCAGTTGATCATTGATCTGCTGAGGGATTTGGTCTCTATCCAATCTACTCAGGAAAAGCGGTTTTGCTCCTTGACCATCGTCGAGATAGAGCCAGAGATCATTGTATTCGGGTTTAGAGAAATAGCGTTCGTCGAGTTCTTCGGCGAGCACGCCGGGAGACCACATGACAATGCGTGGCGATTCCTTACCTGCCTGCTGACGATCTCGCATCACTTGCACCATAACTTCAAAAGGCTTGTATATGTACTCATCCTTGATTTTCGATTTTGGATAGATGTTGGTGACATCCAGTATAATAAAATCAATTTTTGCTTCCTCGAATAGCTCAAAGTGGTAGTCCATGACCATCGCATTGTCGCCACGGTAGTAACCGACTGCGGGTTCCGCCCAGAAGTGCCATGATCCTCGGTGACCAAACTTCCCTTTTCCTCTATGAATATTTTGGATATTGCGGATAGGTTGGTTTCTTCTAAAGGCCAATGAATGCCAGGTCGAGTAGTTGATGCCGACTAGATTTTTTTTGTCTGTTGCATCCTGAATCTCAAGCTTAGTTGTAGAGGCTGTAGACTTAATCACAGATGCTTTTTTAGTATCTGCCTGACTAATTATTGACAGCAAGCAAGTCATGACTAAAAGCTTGCTAGATATCCCATTCTTCATATGGTACTCCGGGAATTTTTATTGATTATTTATATGTATGCTGAATCCATTAGCTACATTAAGGTAATTGTCTTGTTTTTATTCTTGGGAAAAGGCTTATTGACCCGAGAATATGAAGTGCTTATCACAAAGTTTATTCTTCATGGAGCTTAAAATAATGTTTAAAAAACTGGGCTTCACGACCATAGCTCTTTACAAAGCCTGGCCATTTTTGCTGATTTCTCCAAGTCGCTAAGTTCTTTTGTAAATCAGCGGCAAGTTCGGGGTAAGTCTTGATCAGATTTTTTCTTTCGGGGAGTGGATCCGTCATATCAAAAAGCATCTGAACGCCATTTTCCAGTTCGAAAAATTTCCATTTATCTGAACGAATGACCGACTGACCCCAAAACCTCCAATAAAGGTATTGATGTGGATTTGACTTGTTGCCCTTCGATAAATACGGCATCAGGTTCACACCATCGAGCTCGCCCTTTTTCACTTCCACACCCGCCAGAGCCAAAGCGGTAGCACCTGCATCCATGGTACTCACAGCTTTGCGATAAACTTGTGCAGGAACTTTACCCTTCCAATAGACGAGGTACGGCACACGCACACCCCCTTCTGAAATCATACCTTTTTCACCGACAAGCTCACCATTTAAAGAGCCGGACCAACCGCCTCTAGCTTTGTAGGGAAGATCTTTTTTCTTGATTTTAAGGGGCGCACCATTGTCAGCAAAGTAAAAAACAATCGTATTCTCTTCGATTTTATATTTCCTTAACGTTTCCATGACAGCTCCAATACCATCGTCAATGGCCGCTAAAGATGCTAAGCCCCAACGGCGACGTTCAGTCATGTCACCAGGGAAACGATCAAAATGCTTTTTGACAACTTCCATGGGAACGTGAGGAGCGAAGTAATTCAGGTGCAGAAAAAAAGGTTTTTTATGATTTTTATCAATGAAAGCTAAAGCTGCATCGGTCTGCTTATCAACTCGGAAGGTTTTTTTATCGATTTCACGTTCATGTTTTATGGCCTTCCCCTCTAAATCAAAATTCCTTAAGTAAACAGATTTTGAACCATCATAGTAATCGCTATAACCTCGGCTCATAGGATAATACGGACGGCTAATGTTTTCGGGAATACTAGCCTTTTTTTGTTTCAAACCTTCAGGGTAGTTCTTCTCCATCCATAGCTTATTACCTGTTTTAGGGCCTAAATGCCATTTGCCAACAAAGCCTGTTGCATAACCTGAGTCTTTTAATTTTTCTGCTATAGTCTTTTCATTTATGTCCATAGGTGCTAAATCATTATCATCTAAACCAAATCGAGTTTGATACCTGGATGTGGCAATAGCGGCTCGCGAAGGCGTACATTGTGGAGCTGTGGAGTAGCCATTTGTCACCACTGCACCCGCACTTGAAAGAGCGTCTAAGTTAGGCGTTTTCAAATCTGGAGAGGCACCTTCATAGGCCCCGAAGTCGGCATAGCCGTGATCGTCAGTAACGATAATAATAATATTGGGTCGTTCACCGGCATAAGCCATCGATGCCAAGAGAATCAAAACAAGGCTAAGGTTTTTTGTCATTTCTATTTTCATTTTTTTCTTTTTTTTGATTAATGATAAGGCTTACAAACAAAAGGCCGGGTTACTGGAGGGCGCAATTAAAGACAAGTGTTAAAACTTTAGATTGATAACTTGATCTTTATTTTCATCGAGTATTTTGAGGGATCTCAAATGAAGTTGCCCCTGAGGAAAATCTAGGATAAACTTCATCACTTTGGATGGGGTTTTTATCACTGTAAAAGGATGTGTACTTTGGTGCCATAAACCGTCATCGACTAAATTGATTTTTGTAAAATCAGTAACTTTCGTTCCTGGTGAAAAGCCTTTGACCAAAATATCTCCTTTAGCCGATAGCGATCGAATATCCATTTGCAAAGTATATTTCCCTGCTTTGAGAGCAGGAGTGGGTAAAGTGAAACTCATATCTTGATTATCGGCGTATTTTCTTATGTACAAGCCTGCTTTATCTTTGGAAAAAATACCATGACCACGAGCTTTTAATTTTCCGGAAGATTGTATGAATTTACTATTATATTTGGGGTTTTTGATAGGCTTTATACATGCACTCTTGCTAAGGTACTGATCAATGACTTCATTCATACTTTTAACTTTTTCAGGGTTTTGAGAAGCGAGGTTAAGCATCTCTCCTTGGTCATTTGCAAGATTATAAAGTTCAAATCGGTCAGTTAAATCGGGATTGTCATGAAAGACTTTGATGAGTTTCCAATCACCGATCCTCAAGGCTGCAGATGGTGGTACACAATCGGGAACATTTGGTGAATGTGGGAAGTAGGTGAAAACTTGTTTTCTTTTGGCTCCCTGACCTTTTAAAACGGGCACAAAACTAATGGAATCTTTTGCCTGCTGGTAATCCACCGGTAAAGCAGCCATTTCTAAGATACTTGCATAAAGATCTTCACTCTGAATTAAACTGTCATTTCTAACGCCGGTTTTTGTTTGATTTGGCCAAACGACAATAGCGGGTACGTGTGTTCCTCCTTCGTATATAGAGGCTTTACCCCCGCGGAAAGGTTTATTACTTGTGGCCGTTGTACCATCGACAACACTATGAATATTTCCGCCATTATCTGAAAAAAAGACGATGATTGTTTTTTCCATCAGTTTATTTGTTTCGAGGGCATCTATGACTTTGCCTATGCTGTCATCCATAGATTCAACCATTGCAGCATAAACGGGGTTATGTTGAGGATTGTTTTTATCGATGAGTTTTCTGTATTTATCAATAAGTTCCTGCTTAGCATTAAATGGCGCATGAACAGAGAATTGCCAAAAATTAATAAAAAAGGGCTGGTCTTTATTTTCGCTAATATATTTTGCGATTTCATCACCTAAACGATCATCAATATGCTCACCGGGATAATTCTCTTTGAAATTAGGGTATCTCCAAGGTGCGACAAAGGAACCGGCAGGTCCAGGTCCCGGCCAATGGGGGATATCTATATCAAATCCGTGCTCCAAGGGTGAGTAAGGTGATTTGCCAAGGTGCCATTTGCCAAAGTGGGCTGTTTTGTATCCGGCATTTTTAAAAACCTTGCCAAGGCTTAAATATTCTGTCGATAATCTATTGACTGATACGGGCGAAACTTGTCTCTTTGAAGGCGCAGCAGCTTTGCCAGCCCGGGCAGTTAAAACAACATTTTCCAAATGCCCATGAGGGGCCGTGAAACCTGTTCTAGCTGGGTTTTGCCCAGTAAGAATACTGGAGCGAGTTGGCGAGCAAAGGGGGCTGGCAGCGTAGGCATTGGTGAAGTAAACTCCACGTTTAGCCAGCCTCTCTAAATTGGGCGTTTGATAGAGCTTTGAGCCTCCTAAACTGGTATCGGAAACACCTAAGTCATCGGCTAAAATGAGGATGACATTTGCTTTCTCTTGGCCATTTAGGCACAGTGATAAAGCGATAAATAAAAGGAGTCGCATAAAAAACCTGATTATAATCTTTGTGATTTTGGTAAATTCACTAGATGGCCGCCGATAAAAATATTTTTCAATTTCTGCACCACAACTTTAAATTCTAAGTACTTGCTCTACCAATAAAAAGAATGAGAACCAGCGCCATATTTTCGACTTCCAGAAGTGTTGGGAAAAGCGTCTTCATTCGAGACTCTATCATAACCCAGTTGATTTACTTTTATCCATCTTACCGCGCCGTCTAAGGTATTGCGGTTGCCTCCTGCTGAATGTAAATAAATCTCTGATACATATTTAAATTTGTTCCCCCCTTGTAGAGAGTGATTTACTCTGATTATTTTATTACTATTATTAACAAATTGGTTTATGTCGGCAAAAACAGTGGTTTGACTCGGATCATCGTAAGTAGCAAACGTTCTTCTTTTCGTTGGTATTTTAGGACCTCCGTCTAGCCATGTCGTGCTCGTTGTTTGACGACCTAGACCCCTAAACATGACCCAACTTTCATCTTCTTGGAAGTTCCCAGTATAGATGTAAGTTGTTGATTCTGTTGAATTAAAAGCAATACTAGAATTACTTGGGCACATTAATACAGCCGGGCGTTCAGAACTTGTTAGATTCGATGCACTTAGATAGGGAATAATATCTCTAATATAGGTCTCTGTTTGTGACCAACCATTGGGATTCCAAGGCGTATTGTTGAGTACTGTCGCACCACCCACAGGAAAAAAGCCACTATCATCATGATACATAAATGCCGCTGTATAGACTTGCCTTAGGTTACTTTTGCAGACAACTCGACGAGATCTTTCCCTTGACGATTTTAGCGATGGAAGCAGTAGTGAAGCAAGTATGCCGATAATTGCCATGACAACTAAGAGCTCTATTAATGTAAACTGTCTTTTCATATATATTCCTTTAAGCTCTCATTGAGATAAAATTTTGTGACTCATCAATACTTAATTTGCAGTCAAACAAAACCTGCCGTGCTTTTTTTATTTTTTTTGAAGTT
Source organism: Lentisphaera araneosa HTCC2155 (assembly GCF_000170755.1). NCBI lineage: Bacteria > Pseudomonadati > Lentisphaerota > Lentisphaeria > Lentisphaerales > Lentisphaeraceae > Lentisphaera > Lentisphaera araneosa. Next base: position 41,209 of record NZ_ABCK01000022.1, on the reverse strand, counting down.
TCAATAAAATAAGCCTATGCGCACAGTTCTTTATTCATTAAATATATATGGTTTCTCTTCTGATAACTTGTAGTATTTAAGCAATATTCATAAACATCATACTTTTGTAATTCACTGTTCAGGTTCAGCAGACACTCTCATTATTCCCCTTTCAGCTTTTGGACAAAACAGCGTTCCGTCCACTTATTGTAGAGGCGACTAAGTTCTTTTACCTTTTCCGGCATTTTTGAGGATAGATCATTCAGTTCAGTACGGTCACTCACCATATCGTAGAGTTCCCATTTTCCCTGCCTTGTTGCCACCAGTTTCCAAGATCCTCTGCGGACGCCGCGGTGACCATAGTGTTCAAAAAATAGACCGTCATTACGTTCAAGACTTTTTCCTTCAAACAGCGGACGTAAACTAGTTCCTTCCATGGGAATGATCGCATGTCCTTTGAAGCTTGTGGGATAAGTCGCCCCGGACAGATCAACACAGCTTGCCATAATATCAATTACGTGGGCGGGCTCTGTTATCAGCTTTCCCTGAAGTTTTTTTGCTATACCTTCTGGCCAATGAGCAATAAGTGGCGTGGAAATACCACCCTCATGAATATACTTTTTATATTTTCTGAACGGAGTATTGGATACATTCGCCCAGCAAGCACCATAATAGGCAAATGACTTCGCCGTCCCGCAGGTACCCTTACCAGTGTTTTCACCCATGGCCCCACCCGCGTCACAACCACCATTGTCGTGCAGGAAGAGTATCAGGGTATTATCATATTGATTAAGCTCTTTAAGCTTGGTGATGATCTTGCCGACATTCTGATCGACGCAATCAATCATTGCGGCATAGCTTGCCATGCGCAGATCCTGTTGGTACTTTTCTTTGCCGGATAAAGAGTCCCAAGCTGGAATACCTTTTTCCCTTGGCGAAAGTTTCCATTGCTTATCAATGATTCCCAAGTCAATTAAACGCTTATGACGCTGTTCGCGTAGCTTGTCCCAACCCTGCATGAATTTTCCGCGGTATTTGGCAATATCTTGAGGTTTCGCCTGCAAGGGAAAGTGTGGTGCATTATGTGCCAGATACCAGATAAAAGGTCTGTTTTCCTTCGCTTCCGACTCAATAAACTTTAAGCCTTCATCTGTCCAGGCATCCGTCGCATACCAATCTGCCGGCGGGTCATTCTTCTGATCATAAAGCACTTCCGTGTCACGCACGACTTGTCGTTTTTCTTTGAATGAAGAGGGTTTAAAAAAGAACCCTCCACCTTGCGGACAACTATAGCTATGGTCAAAGCCACGTGCGAGGGGCCACCACTCCTTTTTCTTGTCACCAACATGCCATTTGCCCGTCTGATAAGTATTGTAACCGGCAGTCTTCAAAACTTCAGCAAAGGTAACACAACGTTCAGTCAAATGACCTCGGAATCCCGGCCACTCCGCCCCCCGGTCCCCCATCATTCCTCCGATACCCGCCTGGTGCTGATACAAGCCCGTCAACAAACTGGCACGGGTTGGACAACAGCGACCCGCATTATAGAACTGGGTAAAACGCACCCCCTTATTCGCCAACATATCAAGATTCGGTGTTTCGATCTCGCCGCCATAGCAGCCGAGATCCGAAAACCCCATATCATCGGTCATAATGATAATAATATTTGGTTTATCCTTGGCCGGCGTCATTCCACTTCGCTTGTCTACCGCAGCAAGAGTGCTACAGAAAATTGGTGCTACCAACATGACAAGCATCACTCTAAATTTAATTTTACACTTAAGTTTATTCATTATTTATCCAAACTTCCATTTTTTGTGCTTACTGATTTTCATATTATTCTACTCCACTTATCTGCCATACGAACGGCTTGCCCTTATGAAAGACACACCATTTTTTCGAGCAGTTGCCATCAAACGATTCCTCAATCTTAGCAATTCTTAATCCAGGTGTATTACTCAAAGTACTTTTCGACTGACAATCGCCTTTTCTGAATACTTTTCGCTCTGCTCTTCATTGTAGTCTTACCGTATTCTCTGAAATGCTCAACGATGGCGGCGCTCTCTTTTTCAAGGCCTTTGTCTTTACTGAATTCAATCCATTCCGCCATTTGTTCTTTGAGCTTGTTGTGAATTGATTCTAAATCCTTGTTGCCGATGAGGTTAACCGTTTCGTATGGGTCATTCACCAGGTCGTACAATTCCTCATCCGCGAGAGGCTTCAGAAGCTGAGCCTGGGCAGGCGTCAGTAGATTCTTGTCTTCCATGATGTTCAACAGGTGGTAAATCGAATGCGATGCTCGACGGTATGCTGTCGTGCATTCATTGATCGATCCGGGCGTCTTGAAGTTCCGGATGTATTTGAATCTATCGCTTCGAATAGCTCGGCTGCATGTGTCGACATTCCCGATACGGTCGACAGCGGTGTGGATGTAATTCCGCGGTTTGGAGTTTTTTCGGAGGAAACTTCTGCCCTGCATCCAAGCAGGGATCTTGCCGCCGGCCATAAGAACGGTTTCTGCCACCAGATCGATGGCACTGAGTAGCTCGGTGTTCGTCTTTCCCGCTTGGTACGCCTTGGGTTTCTTCATCCCTTCGGGGAAGTAGATAACCAGCGGGATCTGCGTTCCACTGTCATACAGCCAGTTCTTTCCGCGAATCATCGGCCTGCCATGGTCCGCAAAGACGCAGACGATCGTGTTCTTCGCGAGGTCCTCGGTCTCAAGACGTTTCAGAATATCACCGACTTGCCGATCAAACTTATTGATCTCATTGTAGTATCCGGCCCAGTCATGTCTGCTCACAGGGTGATCCGGATAGTACGGAGGAATCTTGATTTTCTCTTTTGCAATGTTCTTGGTTGACGAGAATCCGCGATGGGATTGGGAGGAATTGATCTGAGCAAAGAAAGGCTGGCGTTTGCTCAACTCCTTCCATGAATGGGTGTCCCATGACTTCCCCGGTACATTGAATTGCCAGTCATCCTTCCCTGTCCCCGTACCGCAAATACCTTTGATGTTCCCCGTGTAGTATCCATTCTCGCGCATCAACTCCGGCAATACCTTGACCGCTTTGGGGAGGTTCGATCTGAGCTCGGAACTGTAGCGCATGTGATGGGCGTCGAGCGTCGTCTGATAGACTCCTGTTGCGAGTGCCGTCCTGCTCGGAGAACACGCAGGGGCAGTGGTAAAGACATTGCTGAACCTCATCCCTTTGGCCGCCAAGGAGTCAATGTTCGGCGTTGTCACGACCTTATTGCCATAGCAAGCCAGATCGGGAGACATATCCTCGGCTATGATCCAGAGGATGTTGGGAGAATGCGTCTCCTCGGCAGACGCGGCGCTTGCTGAAAACAACACAGCTACGACCGTTAACGTACGATACAGGGCCTTCAAGCCACCTCTGAAAAGGCCATTTTGACGGGGCGGGTTAGCTTGTTTTGTATTTTTCATAATTAATTGATCTTGATTAAATTTTAAGTCAGCTCTTCTAGCTCAAGGTCTTGCCAAGGTATCTTCGAAAGGTTTGGTCCGTGGAGATATGGTATACTTCCCCGCATTCAGAATATCTGCATCTATTTCTTAATCCCCTTAAACTTGGCAATCTCACTTTTCATCAGCTTAAGATAGAAATGTCCGAATTCCTTAGATGGTTCGATATCTTTACTGATCTCTGTGGTCGGCTGTTCTGCTCGCACCCATTCATTCCACGAAACAATCATTGCGAATTTTGGTCCTATCTCCCGTGCCCGAGCGAATTGCTCTTTAAAGGTCGCACCATTACGGCGTCCACTCGGAGGAATATATTTAACTTTCTGGCTGCGAGTTGCGGCGCAAATCACCATGGCTTCCGGATAGTTATTACGAATCGGATATGTCTGTTTACCTCGATCCTCCCACGACCAGTAGCCGTATTTACTCACTCTATCCTTATCATTGTTTAATAGACTCTTTTGCTCTGACACAAACCCTGTCATCCAACGCACCGTAAAACGTTCATCATCCCAATCCGGAATACCATTCGGCCATGGAGTCGGAGTATTGACATACACAACCAACAAGGGTTTTCCTTCATGGTCCTGAAGCAAATAACGGTAACGGGGATTTGCCACATACATGGTATAGAACTGGTCAGCCTTTTTTTGAAGACGCCCATCCTTTACAGCCTCGGGAGCTAGCGTCACACCGATAAACACACTTATCTTCGGCCTCTTCTCAAGCTTGGCATATTCATCAAACAAGATTGCAGTGGCATCTTCAATCACATCTTGGTGCCCGCCTTCCCAGACTTTTGCCGAGTCGTAATTAATATTATTTGACCAGTCAAGCCAAACAAAGTCAACTCCGGCGTCATAAAGCCATTCTGCATGTTTGCGGATAACCCGCCTGTCACGAGAATCATACTTACCCAATGCCGGTGTTCCCCAACAATTATTACCTTTCCATTGCTTGTGATCCATCCACAGTCCATAAGCTATTCCTACCTGACGTTCTGATACCGGTACCGGAGTAACATTTGGACGCCCTTTTTGTTCTGCATCTTGAGCATTCAAGTTTATCGTTAAAAAACATAGGCAAAGGAAGTGCTTGGCAAAGGACGTGAAAGTCCTTGCTTTCGCTGATAGCGTGTTTAGTGGATAGCTTAATTCCTGCCCACAGCTTAGTTTATATTTATTCATATAGTTTAAATTGTTCCTTTAATTACTTGAGTATTGTTATTAATATACGCATTGACACATGAGTTTTTATACTTTGCTTAACTTACTGTGATTTAGCAGGCAATTTCTTCCTGGCTGAAGGCCAAGGAATCACATCATACTCTTCTGCCCATTCGGTCCAGAGCGCTTTGAGTGCGGAAGCCCGTTCAGGATGCTTACTGGATAAATCGCATTGCTCGGCAGGGTCCTTGCTCAGATCATACAGTTTCCACAGCGTCTTATCTGCAACCAATTTCCAAGCATCACGGTAAACAGCACGGCTTTGTAGATGTTCCCAAAAAAAGGGGCGACTTTCTAATTCAGCCCCTTTTACCGCAGCCATCAAGTTTATTCCATCCGCTTGCACCGGCTTAATTCCTTTAAATGCATCGGGGAATTTGGCCCCAGCTGCATCCAGACAGGTCGGTAAAATATCGATAATATGACAGCGTCCATTCCGAATTTGACCGGCATATTCTTTCAGCTTATCCGGCCAACTGACGATCAGTGGTGAAGAGATACCTCCCTCAAGGGCATGGGCTTTGACTCCGCTGAATGGCGTGTTGCTGAGTGTGGCACAAAGATTAGCCAAATTCCTCGTCCCCTTATGATTGGGTGTTGAACCGTTATCACTGAGCACGAGTATCAGGGTATTGTCATATTGACCATTCTTCTTCAAAACATCAATCAGTTGCCCGATCCCCTCATCCATTATCTCAATCATGGCGCCATAGGTTGCCATCGTGGTTACCCACTCATTTTTATCTGCCTCACTGAGCGTGTTCCATTTACTGGACTGGTCAATGGTTGCTGCATTATCGGGCGCCACTCCCAATTCCTGCTGACGTTCAAAGCGCTCTTGCTGAAGTTTAACAAATCCAGCTTTATAGCGGTCGATACACTTTTGGATCCGATCCGCCGGTGCCTGAATCGGGGCGTGTGGCGCGTAGTGCGCGAGGTACAGAAAGAATGGATTCTGCTGACCGACCTGCGCATCCACAAACTCAATCGCGGAATCGGAGAGCGCATGGGTCAGATAAAAGTCCGCGGGATATGTAGTGCTGTCCGGTATATGTTCACTGTTTTTCATCATGAACTTGGGGCTGAAATAGTCCTTCGCACCCCACCAAGTGCCGTAAAAAAAGTCGAAGCCGCGGTCGAGCGGGAACAACGGTTTCTGTTTCGATTTGCCGGTGACGGCTTGGTGCCATTTCCCGACAACTCCGGTTGCGTAGCCGTGCGGTTTCAGGATTTCGGCGATGGTCGGAGCATCGGCCGAAAGTTGCCCGCGATAACCGGGTAAATGCTGGTCTTGCTGCATAGCGCCCACCCCGACTGAATGCGAGTAGCGACCGGTCAGCAGAGATGCGCGTGACGGCGTACAACGGGCGGTGTTCTTGAAGCCGGTAAACCGGACTCCTTCACGCGCCAAGGCATCAATATTCGGGGTTTGAATTTCGCCGCCGTAACAGCCCAGATCCGAATAGCCCATATCGTCGGCTAAGATGACGATGATATTCGGCCTGCTTGCCACGTCGTAGCTCATAGGCGAAGACGGGTCTGCCGCAGTAAGAGTGCTACAGAACAGTGTGGCCAACATGGCAGCGAGTACACTGTATTTTATGATACATTTAAGTTTCTTCACTGTTTCTCCAATTATTTTTAACTGAGTTTTTTTGAGCTTAATACCTTTGTCGTTTCCACCAGCCCTCTATATAGGCTTTCCATGAGTGCTTAGCTTTGTCACTGCCGATATATTCATAATCATCAAACACCTTGCCCTTGCCTAGGATGCGAGGGTCTTTGGTCTCTATCAATGTCGTCTTCAGCTGCTCCCAGAGTTCTTTTTTTATCTTAGAATACTCCGGGTTCTGAGCTAGATTTTTCATGCACTCTGGATCTACTGACAACTTGAACAACTGCTCTTGAGGCCGCTTTCCAAAATTTGCCTCAAAGTACTGACTGTTACCCTCTTTATGCAACTTGAGGATCAGACTTTTCGTCGGCGAGCTATCACAGTTTGTAAAACCTGTTTCAGGGTTGCCCGCCGGCCACCGATCCGGAGCAAAGTTATGTACATACAGGTAGTCTCGAGTCCGTATGGCGCGCACGGGATAGCCCAGATCCCCTTCCCGGCCTAAATCATGATTCTCGCGTCCCACACAAACAAAGTCGCGTTTCGGATCAACAAAACCGCTTGTATTTGCTTTGAAAATATCAACAAAGCTTCGGCCAGACATCTCCTCCGGAATTTCTACGCCTGCGGCTTCAAGAAAGGTTGGACCAATATCGATATTGTTCACAAAGTCCTCCACAACTGCTCCACCTTTGTGGACAGCCCCCCAACGTGCAGCCATTGGCAAACGAAAGTCTTCATCGTATATCTGTCCCTTGATCCGTGGAAAGGGTGCTCCGTTATCACTAGTTGCAATAATCAGAGTATTGTCCAGCTCCCCAATCTCGCGCAGGTATTCAACAATCTCGCCGAGGTGTTTATCAAACCAGTTCACCTCCAAAGCATAATCCAGAAAGTCGCTGCGCACATCAGCATGGTCTGGGTAGTAACTTGGTACTTTCACTGTTTTAGGATCAAGACCGCTTCTAATTCCCGAACCAGTTAGATACCCACGATGAGGTTCTTTTGCTCCATACCAGAAGCAGAACGGCTGCCCTGATTTTCGCTTTTTGAGAAACTCCTTAAAATTGCCTGAATAGTTATTGTCGCTTATGCCCACCTGGAATTTTTTCTTCTGCGTATTGTAGGCCTTTCCCGCAGGGTTATGAACACGCCCACCGCGTTTCTTGTAGTCTCCAGGTCCCCAGCCCTTACCGGTCAAGCCAACGTGGTAACCCGCTTCTGCCAAGAGGTCGGTATAAATTTTTAATTCATTCGGCCACACATTCCAATGACACGATCCGGCTTTCATCTGCCAGAAATGGCGTCCGCCCAAGGTTGCAGCACGCGATGGTCCACACTTCGGATTAGTGGTAAATGCGTTCTTAAACAGTATCCCTTCGCGAGCGAGTTTATCGAAATGGGGTGTGCTTACCCATTTGTGTCCATAGGCGCTGGCATGCGACATATCATCGGCAATAGCAAACAATATATTCGGTTGCTTTTTAAGAGCCGTTTTCGCGACTGCCGTCTCAGCCAAGGCTTGAGTTTCTTGAGCATAAGTGCTGGTCACTAAGACTGCAAAAAGTAGTATGATAAGCTTTTTCATAAGTCGCTAATATTTTCCTTTAATTGAATCACTTATATTTTTATCATTTATTATTTTTTCTTAAGCTTCATAAGTTCTGATGCGGCAAGTAGATAGGGTCCTGTACCGTGTTGATCGTGGGTAACCCGGGGACGCTTAAAGAAGTATTGCACATCTTCGGACATATCGGTTCCGACACAGACGTCTTTGAGTTGATTTTTATCCGTTAACTTTGTTTGCAGTCCATTCCAACCTTTTATGCCAGCAGTGCGAGCAGATGCCGGCAACCAACCCTTATTAGAGCCGAGTAAAAGGCTGTAAGTAAACATGCCGGAACAGGATGTCTCGGTATAACTTTCTGGGCGATCTAAAACCTGGTGCCATAAGCCGTCTTTATTTTGACGAGCCATAAGGCCAAGCATAACATTGTTGTAGATCTTTAGGAGCTCGGCTCTTTTTGGATGATTTTCAGGGACAAAGTGCAGCAAGTCAGTAATAGCCATAACAAACCAGCCATTGCCACGCCCCCAATGATGAATTTTGGCTTCTGGCTTCTTTTCCAGCCATAGACAATGCATTAATTTTGTTTGCGAATTCCACAAATATTTATAATAACTGAGAGTTTCTTCTATGGCTTTCTCAAGGTATTCTGGATTGCCACTTTGCTTGGATTTACGTACCCAATAGGGGGCAAGCATATATAAATCGTCAATTTGCACACCCTTTGACTTCCATCGAGGTTTATAGCGAGTGAGTGTTCCATCTGCAATTTTAGGCGCTTTATTCAGCATGCCTTGGAAGTAAGATATTCCACGGGTGATTTCAGGGTGATCGCTTGTTGCTTGTGCTTCAACGAAACTAGCAACCATACCACTATGCCATAGAGAATTTGGTTTGAGATAATGTTGTTTTGTACGTTTATCCTTAATTTTATTGAATGAATCGCAGTAATACATGAGTTGTTTCTCTTTATATTCACTGAACTCTGGGCGGCCCAAAGTGTCGCCCATGGATTTGATGCCTTCGGCAATCATGTAGTTCTGGTACATCCAGTAATTATAACGCGTCGGCTTTTGACCCTTTTCTAAAGCCGTTTCAGCGATCACAGTCTCAGCCATTTTAATAGCGGCTTTCAGTGGTAGCGCTTTAGCTTCTTGAGCATAATTACTGGTCACTAAGACTGCACACAGTAGTACGATAAGTTTTTTCATAAGTCGCTAATATTTTCCTTTAATTGAATCACTTATATTTTATGAATTAGAGCTTGTTTGACTTAAGCTTAATGATTTCTGATGCTGACAATAGGAAGGGGCCTATGCCGTGTTGATCGTGAGTAATCCGCTCACGGTTAAAGTAGTAGTCGAGGTCCTCAGACATACCGGTACTCCTACAAACATCTTCTAGTTGATTATTGTCTGTTAGTTTTGTCTGCAGTCCGTTCCAGCCTTTAATACCGGCAGTGCGAGCAGATGGCGGCAGCCAGCCCTTGGCAGAGCCGTGCAATAGGCTGTAAGTGAACATGCCGGAGCTCGATGTCTCGGTATAACTTTCCGGGTGATCTAATACCTGATGCCATAAGCCATCTTTATTTTGACGCGCCATAAGACCCAGCATTACATTATTATAGACCTCTAAAAGCTCAGCTCGTTTCGGATGGTTTTCGGGCACGAAATTTAGCAAATCCGTGATGCCCAGAACAAACCAGCCATTGCCTCTAGCCCAGTGCGGAATTTTAACTTCCGGCTTTTTTTCGAGCCATAGACAATGAAATAATTTTGTCTCAGCATTCCACAGATGCTTGTAATAACTAAGGGTTTCTTCGATCGCCAAATCAAGATATTTAGCTTCGTCATGATCAACCGATTTACGTGCCCAGTATGGGGTAACCATGTACAAGTCATCAATTTGAATCGCCTTAGATTTCCACTCAGGTCTATATCGAGCTAAGGTACCACCAGCTACTTTAGGTGCATTATTTAACATCTTTTGAAAATAGCTAATTCCTCGATCAATTTCCGGATGATCACTTTTCCTTTTTATATCATAAAGGCTAGCGACCATACCACAGTGCCACATGGTTCCTGGATGTAGGTACATGCCAGTCATGGGTTTAATATTTTTGTACTCTTCGAGAAAGTACAGCATCTGTTTATCTTGATAAGAACTGAAGTCCGGGCGACCTAAAGCCTCGCCCATCGCCTTTATTCCCTCTGTTATCATATAATTTTGGTACATCCAGTAATTATAACGCCTTGGCTTTTGGCCCTTTTCTAAAGCCGTTTCAGCGATAACTGTCTCAGCCATTTCAATGGCTGACTTCACCGGCAAGGGTTTAGCTTCTTGAGCATAAGTACTGGCCACTAAGACTGCACAAAGCAGTACGATAAGTTTTTTCATAAGTCCTTTATATTTTCCTTTAATTTTGTTCTTTTAAAATAGCTCTGGCGTGAATCGCATAATGTCCACGGAAATCTTTGCTGTAAGCCTCAAGGGTCTTCTTACCCATCCCCTGATAATCACCACAACGGTACAAGGCCCGTGCGACAATGAGCTCTCTCAATGAAACCTCACGAGTCGTACAATCATAATTATTGGCAGGCGTTATTTTATTAACTTTATTTATGTCCAAAAAGGCATTGCCTTTTGTTTTAGGGAGTTCCAAAAGTCCGACGAGTGCTTTTGCTGCTTCTGGCTTTTTGAGCGCTTCAAAGGCGACTGATAGCGCACGAAAGTGCGAGAGGGCATGTTTTGTATTGAGCTGCTCAGCTTTTTTAATGAGTACTGCCAGCGCTCTTTCATCGCCTGTACGTCCCAGTGCAATAATTAAGTTATCAAGTGGACTTGTAGTTGGACCAAAGTTACCACAACCTTTAAATTTCCAGCCTTTATCCCACTTTGCTTTACTGACTGCCCTTAGCAAATCATCAACACCTGTAGCGTCGTAAAAAAGGCCAAGTACATGAGCGTAACGCAATTTAACTTCAGGATCATTTGCAGCTTTGTAAGCCCCCTGCATCATTGGAATAGCGGTATCGACTTGAGTTAAAATCTTCTCAATTCCTGAGTAATCCTTGCCAAGACTTTTTACCGCTTCGCGAATCGTACTCTCACTTAAAGGGAAACTGTCTTTCGCATCAATATACTTTTCAGGGATGGTACCAATGTCAACTAAGTGTCTTTGCAGTTCTTTGATATCAATCTTTCGCACAGTCGATTGGTTACGAGCCGCCATGGCGGAAGCATAACCTGCGGCATAACTATGGTTTTCGATGTCGCGTTGCATACGTATGACTGGCATGGCATCGCCATCACCACTAATTCCAAGCCCGGTTACTAGGATGCCATCGTAGCCTTTCGGCAATAAAGCCCGGTAAGGTATGTTGCCGTACATGTACTCTCTTGCCGGGCGATAAACCATAAACATGTTATGTCTAGAGAAACCATGATTATCAAAGTCACTTTTGGCCACAGTTATCACATCCGGGTAGACTCGCTTATTGAGGATATCCATCGGGGTGATGTAGACATCGCCATAGATACGACGTCTGACTCGAGAATCAATCAGTTGCCCTAAGTCATAGTCGTTTTTAAATTTTTGTTTTGCTACAACATGCATGCGCCAAATATCCAAAACGTCATCATCGTGACCAAAAGTCCAATCTGAATTCATCATATTATCACCGGGGTGCCAGGGAGGTAAACCCGTTCCTTGAACGGAAATATGCTCATTGTCAATCATCTGAGTTTCAAGCCCGGCGCAATGAGGAATAACTGAGTTACCAGTCGAGTCAATGACGGTATTGGCGAGAATGACGCCACGGCCTTCTGGTGTGGCCACAACAACGCCCGTAAAACGCTTATCTTGAAGGACTGAGCCAACACCCAAAGTCAGGTACCATACCTCACCTCCGGCTTTATTGATTTCTTTGCGCAACCATTCCATCTTGGTTTCAATGTCAAAGGGAATGTTTTTATGGTGGCCTCGCGGCTTAAACTTTTCATCCGCCAGTGCCGTAATTTCTCTTTCCACTTCGGCATTAAAGCCGGCTTTATTGCCGTTATAATAAATGGCTATACGACCAAGAGTACCAACGCCACCAAGTCCGTGTAAATGTTCAATAACAAGTGTACGAGCCCCTGCTCTAGCAGCGCCAATCCCGGCTGCGGCTCCACCTGTGCCACCACCAACGACGACAGTGTCGTAACGACCAATTACCGGTAAAGCTCTGGCAGGGCTACGGACTGAACCCTCAGAAGGTTTCCAGCGCAAGCCAGTTAAAACATCACCAACTTCAGCCTGAATTGTCGCTTTGCCACCATGACCGGCAACAACAAGTTGACTTGCAGGAGCTAATTCTCTCTCTATGGCTTTTTTAGCGACCTTTGCACCCAATATTTGACCGAGCTGTAAACTATTGAGCGGTCTAAGTAATTGTTCCGCTGCTGAACGTGAGACATCGGCACAGCCACCGAGAACATAAAGATGCTTTAAACCTTTTGGTGTCATGGCTTCAATTGGAATGCTTTTAGCACTTTCCCATGAGCCCTGATGAGATCTGATCGATTTTAAGTTATCTGGTGGAATCTGGAATAACTTCTCAGAATAAGTCGCCTGACCAAAATGATAGCTTTTATCGCGGGCAATCTTGTCAGCCTTAATAAAGGATTTAAATGAACCATCTTTCATGGAGATTTCTAAATCGTATTCATAAACTGCGTAGGAATTTTTTATGGTTTTCGGCTTGTTAGCTACTTGCACAACGGTGTACTGAAAACCTAAATCTTTTGCTTCTTTATTTGGCTCACCGCCAATAATAATACGTTTGAACTTTTGAGGACCCGCTGGGTACGACGTAAAATCTGCACCTGCCATTCGCGCCGCAAAAGCCCGGTCAGTCGCATCAATGATGATTTTCCCACGAATCGCTTGTCTACCAGAACGGTTAGCCACTACAATGCCGGCGACTTCACCATTTGGGTCATGAAGAATTTCAGTTAGGTAACTGCCATAAAGGTAAGGGACTTTTTTATTTAATAGAGCCTCGTCCAGCTTACGCTTAACATCCATTGGTGTAACAATTGAGTAGCCATTTTTTGTTTTGCGGGCCTTGCCATAAATTGACCCACCCAATTCAGTCGTTGGTTTTTGATCGGACTTAATCCAAAGTCTTTGAGTGGCACAGACATCTTCGCCTAAATAAGGACGGTCAGTTACAAGAAAGACTTTCGCGCCTTGCTTAGCAGCTGCTTCTGCAGCGGCAACGCCTCGTAGAGTACCACCAACGACAATGACATCCACATCATAAGACAGAGGAATCTGGCGTTCAGATTCACTCACGGTTTTAGTTTGTGCTTGGCTTTCCACCAATAATAACATACTCAGTACTATGACTGTGAAAATAAATGAGGGCCTCATATACTACTTCCTTAAATTTTTAAAAATATTCCTTCTTGTCAACTCTTTATTCCCCTCAGAGAAAAACCTGCCGTGCTTTTTTTTTGATTTTTGACATTTTTTTAGTAAATAACTCTAACTTTGATGCTTATCATTTAATCAATCAGCCTTAGCGGAACCCGCAATCCCTATACTCTTCTGTACTCCATTGCATGCTCACTTGGGAGCGCTGGCGACCCGCCGGCATGAGTACTCCATTGCATGCTCACTTGGGAGCGCTGGCGACCCGCCGGCATACATAAATTAAGATCTAAGTTTTTTAAACACGAAAACACACGGGAGCGCTGGCGACTCGCCGGCATTAACAAAGCTATATCAAACCCCCACTTAATAACTCTTATCAAGAGTATATGAAATCACTCACTCGTGTTACTTTTATAAGCACTCGACCACAGCCACTCTTCCGCACTGGTACATAAACCGGCCTTCACCGGGTTTTGATGAATGTACTCTATAGCCTTTAAAAAATGATTCTCATTACGTATAAAACGATCCCAATATTCACGTTGCCAAACTTCTCTTGGGAGCGCCGGCGGTGCGCCCAAGAGCGTCTTTATTTCTTTTTCTTCTTCTTATTTGATGGTACGCGAATCACGCCGTAATCTGTGCCCCATTTTGTCCACATCGCTTTAAGTTCTTCAGTTCTTTCCGGGTACTGCTTAGACAAATCGGATTTTTCTCCTGGGTCATTGTTCAGGTTATAAAGTTTCCATGGACCTTTATCTGCAACTAATTTCCAGCCATCTTGATAAACAGCCCGACTTTGATGGTGTTCCCAAAAGAATGTGCGCTTTTCTAATTCTTTTCCTTTTACCGCAGCCATCAAGCTTATGCCATCCGGCTGCACTGGAGTTAGCCCTTTATATGACTCGGGGAAATTGATCCCAGTTGCTTCCAGACAAGTGGGCAAGATATCGATAATATGGCAGTGACCATGACGAATTTGATTTGCGTGTTCCGCAAGTTGCTTTGGCCAGCTGACAATGAGTGGCGAAGCTATTCCTCCTTCAAGTGCATGGGCCTTAAATCCGTTGAATGGCGTATTACTGAGTGCAGAACAAAGAAGAGCTGCTGACCTTTTTCCTTTGTGCTCAGGAGTCGAGCCATTATCACTTAAAAATAAGATCAAAGTATTATCGTATTGACCATTCTTCTTCAAGACATCAAATAGTTCACCGATGCCATCATCCATAATTTCAATCATAGCTGCATAGGTTGCCATGGTATTTATCCATGCGTCTTTATCTTTCTCACTGAGTCTATTCCAATTATTAGTTTGATCGCGAAGAGTGGCATTATTAGGCGCTACGCCTAATTTTTTCTGACGTTCAAATCGCTCCTGTTGGAGTTTCACAAAACCGGCTTTATAACGCTCAACACATTTTTGGATTCTTTCTTTAGGAGCCTGAATCGGCGCATGAGGTGCATAATGAGCGAGGTACAAAAAGAAGGGGTTCTTCTGCTCATTCTGCGCTTCAACAAATTCAATCGCAGAATCCGATAGCGCGTGAGTTAGATAAAAGTCATCTGGGTATTTAGTACTATCGGGTATGTGTTCATCATTCTTCATCATGAATTTCGGGCTAAAGTAATCCTTCGCTCCCCACCAAGTGCCGTAAAAAAAGTCGAAACCGCGATCCAGAGGGTACAGCGCTTTTTGTTTCGACTTGCCGGTATAGGTCTGATGCCATTTGCCGACAATGCCCGTCGCATAGCCTTGCGCTTTCATGATTTCTGCGATGGTCGGTGCATCGGCGGAGAGCTGACCGCGATAAGCGGGTAAATTCTCATCTTTCGACATTGCCCCCACGCCAACCGCATGGGAATAGCGACCGGTCAAGAAGGAAGCTCGTGATGGTGTACAACGCGAGGCATTCTTTAGCCCCGTAAAGCGTACACCTTCCCGCGCTAGTTGATCGATATTTGGGGTTTGGATTTCTCCGCCATAGATTCCCAGATCAGAGTAGCCGAGGTCATCGGCTAAGATCACAATGACGTTTGGCTTTTCGACTCCAATCAGAGATGTACTGAATAGCGCTAGTAAACTAAAAACTAGACTTGATCTAAATGTGATAATGTGCTTTAGCTTTTTCATATTTTACTCAATGTTTTTTTTATTTTTAAATCACTCACGATAAAGAGGCTGGTGCTTCGCACACGAGATGGACGCTGTCCCTCTCGAGCTCTCCCTGCAAGGATTTGCCAATCCTTGACCAGGCGACTAGGGGCTTTGCCCCGCTTTATGGGTAATTATGTTTTTATTTTTAAATTACGCACGATAAATCGTGAACTACATACCAAAAAGTCCATGTTTACTTCGCGCTCATTGCTGTGCCATGGGTCAAGACTTTATTTGCGTACTCGGCAAAATGCCCATTCACATCTTTGGTGTAGGCCTCTAAGATCTCACGTCCTTGATTTTGGTAATCGCCACATTCAAAAAGAAGTGCCGCGATTAGGAGCTCTTTAAATTTATTATTCACCATTGCGCCGCCTTTTGTATTGACCCCCTGACGCACATAAGCATTTTTCTGTTTATTTTTCCCATTATAATAAGTCAGGGTTTGGGTGTGGCCCTTGAGCTTTTTCTCTTTTAGAAAACGAGCTAAGGGTTCAGCCAAGGACTGATCTTTGTTCATTCTTAAGGCAAGACAAACAGCCTTATAATGAGATAGCGGACTCTTAAGTGTCAATTGATCCATCTTCTCTAATAGGGGTGCGTGAACTTCCGCTGAGTTTAAAAACCCCAGAGCAATGACTATGCGATCTACAGGACCAAAAGTATTGGCATCTTTACGCTGATTGCTGTAGTCCCAACCAGCCCCCCAATTAGGTGATTTTTTGACAGCATCGATGAGAGTGTTTTTTCCTGTGTCATCACCAAGTATAGCTAAGATACGAGCAAAGTTTAATTTGACCTTAGAATCTGAACTTTTTGCATAAGCCTCTTTTAGTAAAGCAATTGATTCTTGTGGATGACTGATCACCACGGCTAAAGCTGTATGAGTATCGTCCTTTTCTGGTTTTTGGTGAACATCAATGGTCAGTTTGTGTAGGGTTTTCACCGCTTGTTTAATTTTTTCTTCACTAAAGGGGAAGGAATCACGGTCTGTAAGAACTCTTTTGTCCAGGCAGTTGTTGTTGACAAGATCTCTTTGCAGGGCTTTTATATCGATATCGCGTACATTGCCACCTGTAGTCAGTACAGCCATGGCAGCGGCCATGCCCACAGCGTAGCCCTGATTTTGTAAATCGGGCTGCATGCGAACGAGAGTCATGGCATCGCGGTCAGCACTTGCTCCCAGGCCGATAACCAGAAGTCCTTCCAGACCCTTCGGTATAACTGAGCGGTAAGGCATATCACAAGTAAAAACGGGGCCCTTCATATCTTTTATTAGGAACATTTCGGTATCCGGATGCGCTCCAGCATCGAAGTTACTCTTGTGATGGCTGATGGTGTCCGGGAAAGTACGCTTCGTAAGAATATCTTCAGTGGTTAAAGTGTATTCACCAACGATGCGACGACGATCGCGTGAAGGTATCAGTTGCCCCATATCATGAGAACTTAAGGCCTTGTAAGCTTCTTGCCTAGCAGATAATTTTAGGTGCCAACGATCAAAGATATCGTTATCATTGAGCATATAACGCGCTGGATTATTAGTGCCTGCGCCTAGTTTACGAACGGCATAATTGGAAATCTGAACTGATAAGTCGCCGTGTTTAGTAATGCTGTAATGAGTATTGGCTTTTGCCGCCGCAGCCATATCTGAGTTACCGGTACCATCAACAACGACGTCAGCTAAAACAACACCTCGACCAAAGGGCGTGGCTACGATTACACCAGAGACCTTGTTGCCTTTCATAACTACACCACAGCCATAGCTGGCAAACCACAGCTCAGCGCCACTTTTGAGTAATTGCTGACGGAGCCATTCTGATTTTTGAATTTGATTCCAGCTTTCTTTTGTGCCTAAAGCTTTATCCACTTCCGCAGTATAACCAAAGCGAAAGCCATACCAATACGTTGAGATCATACCGGCAGTTCCAACTCCGCCTAACTCATCCATGTATTCGATTGCTAGAGTTCTAGCACCCGCTCTGGCCGCCCCTAAGGCTGCAGGAGCACCCGATGTTCCGGCGCCGACGACGACCACATCCCAGCGACCTAAAACGGGAAGATCATGGTCCGAAAGTTCCAATTGAGGACGATCATTAAAACGAAAACTATTGGCAAGTCCTGAGACCGCGAGTTTTCCCTTTTCACTTGTGGAGGCTAAGTAGTCAATTTTACTGGGTACGACTGTCTTAGTCGCCAGTTCAGCCGCTGTGGCGCCAATTTTTTTGCCAATGGGAGCAAATTTATAAGGACTCTTTAAGAGTTGATCACGGGCAGCTTTATCCTCAATTCCGGCATAAGCATTTAGGACAAAAAGATTATCAAATCCTTTGGGAAGATAATTTTCTACGGCAGAACTATCATCACTATTCGATGCAGTTTTAATCATGCGCTCAGGGAATATCAGTAAACCCTCTGAATGATCCGCCATCTTTGGATCAGAAACCATGGATCTAATCTTGTGGATGGCTTTGCTGCGTTCGCGATAATTGTCTTCTTTTAAATCAATTTTGGCATCGTAGTGATAGGCTGAAAACTTTTTTGTGACCGATACTTTCTTCTTCTTTTTTTTCTTAATTTGAACTTTTGACGTAAATTCAACATTTGGAACTTGTTTGCCCTGAATAATTTCGTTTGCCTTTTTTAAGTCCCCGCCAATAACGGTAAAAGATGATTGTTTTTCACCTGGCTGAAATTCGCTTAAGGCATTGGGTAACTGGCGAGTTAAAACCGCATGAGGCGTTGCATCAATAATAACTTTTGCACGAATGGCCTGGCGTCCACTGCGGTTCACCATGGTCATGCCGGCCGGCTTGCCCTTTTCATCAACTAGGAGTTCCGCTGGAAAGCTACCGGTCAAAAACTGAATATTTCTTTTAAGGAGAACTCTATCAAAGAGGCCTTTGACCTTTAGAGGTGTGGTTTGGCGTTTATTATCAAATATCCATTTAGTGATGTCGGTCTGTGGCTTTCCATCACTCTCCAACCACAATTTTTGATTGGCACAGATATCATAACCAAGATAAGGGCGGGATTCAATCACCAATACAGAGGCTCCCTTATCTGCCGCAGCACAGGCGGCCTCAATTCCGGCTAGTGAGCTACCGGCAACAAGTACATCCACATCATAGGCAAGTGGAAGAGTCGACTTGGATTCGACAAGTTTATCAAGTGAGTAGCTGGAGAGTGGCAATAGCGCAAAGATGACTGCGAGCTTCAGGTAATAAGTTATGCTCATTAATTTTTTCCCTAGTTTTAAATTCTTGTACTACTTAATTTGACTACAAAACAAACCTGCCGCACTTTTTACAAAAAAATGAGAAAAAAAATGCTTATTCTAAAATTGTGATATTCAAATGAACCTTTTTTTTACTATACTTCTTTCTCCGCGCCTCGGCGCCTCCGCGTGATTTTCTTTGAGTGAGAGCTATTATTAAAATAGTATCTTTAGAGAAGTCTAATTCCTGTACTCAGTTTTTAGATCTGATTAACTTTTACTATCTGCACGCAGAGTCGCGGAGACGCAGAGACGCAGAGTTGGTACTTAAAGAAAACAGCGAAAGCTCAATTCCCTTTCACTAAATTGGACCATACTGAAATAATTCATCTAAAAAATAATAAATACGGCGGCAGGTATTCTTTTTTGACAAATTAAGTGTTAGAAGATTTATAGGATATACATGAATAATTTATTGAATAGAAGACAGTTTTTATCTTTGAGCTCAGGTGCATCACTCATGCTCCTAGGGGGCAATAGCCAGGCTCAAACAAAAGGATTACAAAAGCATGTCCGCCGCTCTTTTGCGCTGGGCGCAGAAATGACTTTTACAGTTTTCCACCATAATAGCAAAGTCGCTGAACAAGCAATGGATGAAGCCTTAGTTCAAATTGATAAAGTCGAGAACTTAATGAGTCTTTATCGTCCCGATAGCCAGTTAAACCAAGTCAACCGCGAAGGCATTCTCCGCAATCCGGATCCACTCTTAGTCGATGTCTTAAAAAGAGCCAAAGAGCTTTCTAAATTGAGTGAAGGGGCTTTCGATGTGACTATTCAACCCCTATGGCGTTTATTCAGAAAGAATGCTTTAAAGGGTCAATTGCCAGAGCCTAGAGCTATCGCTAAAGTCAAAGAAAAGGTCGGTTGGCAATTTATGGAAATTGAGGATGGACTGATTTGTATGAATAAGGCCGGTGGACAGATAAGCCTCAATGGTATTGCTCAGGGTTTAGCTGCTGATGTGGCTCAAAAAGCCTTAAAAGACCACGGTATCGAGCATGCACTTATCGATGCCGGAGAATTGAGTCCTCTTGGCAAACCACAACATAGAGAGGCATGGAAAATTGGCATTCAGCACAGCCGTAAAGATGAATACTTGGGCAAAATCAATCTAACAAACCGTTGCCTTTCGAGTTCCGGAGATTATCAGGTGAAGTTCTCTGAGGATTTTCGCCACAATCATTTATTTGATCCGCGAACGGGTTACTCCCCTACTGAGCTTTCCAGTGTCTCGGTTTTGGCCCCCAGTGCCATGGAAGCCGATGCTCTTTCAACTGCGCTGTTTGTCCTTGGTCAAGAAAAGGGCATGAGTTTAATTAAACAAATTCCTCAAGCCGACGCCCTCTTTGTCAATAAAAAGGGGCATATACAACACACAGAAGGTTTTGGACTTGCTTAAAATGAAATTATTTAATGTACCACTTGTCCTAATAAGTCTTCTATGCTTATTCGTATCATCGTGCACCTCAACTCAAAATCAGGTGTATAAAGGCATTGAATTGATTGATCCTGTCTACCCTAAGGAAGCCAAAAAGCAACATGAATTATTGGCTTATTATGACGATCATGGCCACCCTACCGGCTACTCAATGGATTTGATCAATTCCGTTTGTCTCGATAATAAATGCAAGTTGGTTGAAGTCACTATGTATTGGGATGATGCAGGTAATTATTCTCATCTTACTTATCCTGAGAAAAAGCCCCTGACCAAAGTTGAGCACGAACCCTTTACTGCCGAAGATTACGAGATGCTGGATAAAATATTGAAAGATAAAAAATCCATCTTGCAGGAGCATTCCTTAGCCTACTTAGCGAAAGAACCCGATAAGCCTAAGGAAAAGAAAGATGTACTTCCTGAAGCTGACGATGAAGATGTGGATGGGGAATCGATTGCGACGCCCGCAACAGTCAAAGATGCCGTAGTGAAAGATGCCGCCTGGACTACCTGGGTCTTGTGGACTTATGCAAATACCGAGATCGTACCCATACTGCAGACAGAGACCGAACTCCATTGCACGCCGGCTTATATTCAAAAAACTCTCGATAATAAAGATTGGTTAAAAATCGAGTTTATTCTGAATTATCTTATGAGAGAGAAGATTTATACACAAGACTATGTGGATACCACGGCCAATGCTTTAGCAGAAGCGGGTATTGATCAAATCGATTTGGGTCTAACTTACCTAAAGACGGCTACTCAAAACAAAAATGATTATTACCAAAAAACCATTCAGGCTCTACCGGAAATGGAAAATTATAATGCGGCAATCATCATTGATGAACTCGCTAATGAAGATGCCTTAGATGATGAAACCCTTCTCTTACTTTCAGAGAAACTCAGCAAAAGTTCTTATTACACTGTGCACCTTACTCTTCAATTCATCGAAAATAAGAATTTATTCTCGGATAAACTCGAATTGAACCTAAGCGCACTCTTAGAGGTTAAAGACTTCTTTATTGCACGCCGGGCTTACCGTTTTCTTGAAGAACAAACATTGTCCCCAAAGGTAAATCAAAAACTTGCTGACTTCGCAAAAAAACACGAAGACCGAATTTAAAATATTTGTCACTCATTATGAATCAGTAAAATAAGTTAATTTCCGGGCTTTTCTGAGTGCACTTACAACTAGAATACGAGGTTAATTAACGAATTTCTGAAACCATGCAGGTTGTCTTTTCTCCAATACTTCCAGATAGGTCTTTTCATTATATGGAGTTCTCGTTTTCCAGCAGCGATACATGATACGAATCCATTTGTAGGCCAAAGCTCTAAGTATAGTGAAATGAGGTATGTTAAGAGCTTTCTTATGATAATAAAATTCATGTGCCCATATTGACGATCTTATGGAATTATTTGCGAACTCCACAAAACTAAGTTGAGTGAACCTATCACATAAAAAACGTCTTCGGACAATATTCATTTTTCCACTCTGAATTGTCACAGGAGCTATTTCACTAATTTTAAGAACCTCATTTACAGACTTAAATTTATCTCGATCGCCCCCAAAGAAAGCCATAAGACGTGGGCCGATACTAGGGCCTGCTCCTGGGAAAGATTGAAACATTTCATAGTCCTCATTACTGCGATAAGCTTGCTCAATTTTTTCGTCATAAGCTTTAATGACCTTATTTAAACTCCTGATTCTGTGGCAGAATTGTTGTATCTCAAATATGTAGTAATCCAACTCATCTTCATCATTAACAACAATTATGGAGGAGCGTAATATTTGAACTCTCTCTTTTGTTTACTATGCTTGGTACTGCGTTTGTTAAAGAATTTGGTAATGCCGATTTGATGAGCATTAATGACATCCTGCGGGCTTGGATATTTATCTAAAAAGTCTAGAAACATATCTGCATATAAATGATTGCCCACGACTTTGAGGGCGTTTGGGTAATAAATCTTCAATAACGCAGTTAATTGATTAGTTAAACGAGTTCTATCACCTACTAAATCACGCCTTTTTATATTAAGTCGCTTCAGTTTCCCCTTTGAAAAAGATGAGTCTACTTTTTGAACTTTATCAGGATGTTTTAAATACAGTTCAAGTAATGATTTAGTATCTGCTCGGTCACTTTTAGCACCACTCAAATGAAATGTTTTAGCAAACTTTGAAGCAGTCGTAGGATGAACCACATAGATATCAAACTCTGTGAATGA
The DNA here is from genome assembly GCF_000170755.1 of Lentisphaera araneosa HTCC2155. Classification (NCBI taxonomy): domain Bacteria; kingdom Pseudomonadati; phylum Lentisphaerota; class Lentisphaeria; order Lentisphaerales; family Lentisphaeraceae; genus Lentisphaera; species Lentisphaera araneosa. The sequence goes on along the minus strand of NZ_ABCK01000022.1, from coordinate 18,823 downwards.
TATTAATAAATTCATCAGTGCAGATTGACAGCTCTCGATGACAATGGCAATGGAACCATTAACAGTTTCAAGTATGAGTGTATCAAAGAAGTTTTTGAGAGTAAGTAAATCGCTACTGATAACTTTACATTCTTCTTCACAATCCTTAAGAATTCGTAGGTCATGTTTTTGATCAGCCCAGTCGATCGCAATAATAACTTGATATTCAGATGGATTTTTAGTTCTTGTATTATACATTTTTACTCCTAGGGAATATATAGATTTAAAAAACAGCATGCGAAATTCCTATAGCATTCGTGCCTGAAGCTTTCTGAGTATTCGTCCCGCTGGTAAACATTCCCGGTCGAAATGCCCAGAAAGTCTTTAAAAGACAGGAGCGCCGATTCGTATCGAGAATGATTAAATTTATATGTTCCTTTTTTAATTCTAAAATTTCTCCCCCAGACCCCCTCATTATTTTTATCTATTTAATTACTTGGACTACTATAGGAGCGCCGATTGCTAATTGGCACCCTATTGTGGACGCCGCAAAGAGGCTTTTTGTAGAAATTAATTCAACCACGGATAAAATCAGATAGGGATTGCTTCGCTCAAGGTAGCGGCAAAAAGTTGCCTTAGGAAGCGCACTTCGTGCTTACATGGCGCCTGTCGGCTTAAGGTAGCGCTTCGCTCAAGCTTTTCACAAAAAAACATAGAAGCATTTGGGCAATTATTTTCATTCAAACCTAAAGTATTTAACTGTAATTGTGCCAAAGGCACAAAGCATAATTCAGCCTATGGTTATTAACCATAGGACCTTACATTTAAGCCCCATCCCGTTCTAAAGGAACGACGCATATATCATAAAACATTTTTAATTAGGTACTCGTATTATTTATGTAAATTCATTAGGATTCTTGTGCTTTTCTGTGCTCTTTAGTGGTTCAGGTTTTTTGAATTAAACAAAGTAACTTTAACCACAGAAAATCACTAAATAATACAGAAGAGTTTTATCTATCACCTTATCCCTAAGGCAACTTGCTGCCGCTACCTAAGCACGAAGTGCGCTACCTTGAGCGAAGCGATACCTATCTGTGTAAATCTGCGACATCTGTGGATGAATATTTTTTATATGCAGCTTAACGCCACATTGAAATGCGGGGCTCCCAGGGTATTTCCATAAAGGCGGACATTATTTTATATCAAACGTCTGTCGTAGGGGCAACTCTATTTTCCTGTGACCTGATTCCTAAAACCTTGATCGAAGCGATACCTAAGCGAAGCGCGACCTAAGCGGAAGCGCCAACCAAGCGGAAGCGCTACCCAAGCACTAAGTGCCTTAGCCTAAGCGAAGCGCCCCCCTCATAAAACTAAAACTTTTTTAACTGAATATTTTTAAACCAAGCTTTCATGGGTACACCTTTGTGGAGCTGCATGCCAATCATGCCCTTTTTGAGTGCTTCCGGATGATTGTCAGTAATATCTACAGTGACTTTACCATTGATCTTGTGAATGAGGCGATTGCCTTTGCAAATGACTTCGTAAGTTTGCCATTGAGTCAGATCCAGCTGTTCAGGTTTAGTTGTTTCTCCAGTAACTTTCACCTTTCTATTGGCGTCAACTTCAACTTTTTGACCGCGCTTAGCAATGATTCCACGTCTTAGTTATTTCACGCCAAGACCTTCACCATAGAGCATGGCTACAAATTCAGGTTTCGGGTGCATGTCGCATTGATAACCACTAAGGCGATAAATGCTCTCGTCATTCCAAAAAGCGCGGTACATCATACCGGAGTTATTGCCTTCAAATTTAGCTTCCCAAGTGAGGTGGAAGTCTTCAACATCACCACCTTCCCATACGAGGAATGAATTCAAAGGAATCTTATGACCATGAGTACTACCATAGATGACACCATCTTCGACTTTCCAAAGTTTGGAATCGCCCTTCCATCCAGAGAGGTCTTTACCATTGAAGAGCTGCTTAGCTCCCGCTGAACTTTGACTGCCTTTGAAAAATTCATGATCAGGGTCGCCGCCTGAGATGAGGTAGGCGAGAAGATCCTGGATATCATCTTTAGTCATGGTATTGAGAAGGCCCGGAGGCATCATAGAAATTGGCGACTCTTCGATGGATTCAATTTTATTTACATTAACTCTGGTATTTGCACTAGGGTTCATCATGTCAGTATTTATCCAATATTCAGGATGACGCATGTTCATAATGCGACCAGTAATAACTTTGCCGTCTTTCAATTTGAAGATGCTTGCACCGTACTGATCACTGATATCTTTGCCTGGGTCAACGATAGCTTCCAGTAAATCATAGGCACCGAACTTTCCGCGAGCAGATGTTAAATCAGGACCAACTGCCCCGCCCTCATTATTGAAGCGGTGACAAGCGTAACAGCTACCTGTGCCAAACATTTGACGACCATTCTTGTAGTTTCTGCCCGGTTCTACGCCCTTGCCAGCAAGCTCTTTGAGGTCCTTGTTCGTCCAGTTTTTAACAAAGCTACGGGCCTTCAGACTAAAGCGTGGGCCAGTACTTTTTGACTTCTTATTAATAACTGCCTGAAGTTCTTTGTTCAGTTCTGCCTTGGGGACAGAGGCAACAGCGTGCTTCTTAACATCTTTAAGGTAGTTTTTGAATCTTGCACCACCTGAGTAGCCACCCGCTAGAACAAACCATTCAAAATACTGCTTACGTAATTCCGGGGTCCATCCGACGTTGAGGTAACGAAGATTGAGTGCATAGCCGATTTGCTCTTCTTGACCGGAAGCTTCAACTAGCAGTTCAATCCCCTTACGCGCAGCATAAGGAGCTTGTAAAAAGCCCACTAATAATGAGAGGTCACGATTCTCTTCTGGAGTGATGGCCGGATAAACCTGATCTAAATAAGATACAAGCTGACCGGATAGAGCCTTATTAGGCTTGCCTCCACGAGTCATAGCTAGAGTCATAGCGCGTAATAAATCCAATCTTTGCTGCTTTTTCAAAGACTTGTAATCAAAGCTCATGAGCTGACTTAAGATCTCCGCAGAAGAATTTTTGTCTTTACGAGCTAAAGCAATGAGTGCGGCTAAGGCAGTTTGAGCATCTTTTTCACTTAGAGCACGACTTTTCCATTTCGAGACATCTTGTTTTTCCATAGTCGCACGTGCCGCGTGACGGATGCCGCGATCACTGGAGCCCAAAGCCTTCCAAACTTGACCTAACTGAGCGGTATTTGCGGGCTTCGCACCATCCTGAAGAAACGATTCAAGTTCTCTGCGTTTTTCGCGAGCATCTTCACCACCGACCAAGGCCTTGGCAGGAGCTGTTGACTCTGAACCTGTGTAACGAATGCGATAAAGTCCTGACTGAACACCGCGGCCACCAATAGTGACGTACATATTGCCATCAGGGTGAATAAGAAGATCTGTTAAAGGCAATGGCTGAGCACTGGCGAATTCTTCGATACTCGCCGTATAAGTCGATCCTTTAGGAGTCATGTGTACGGCATAAAGTTTACCGTATGACCAGTCACTAATATAAAAAGCGTGTTGATACTTAGCTGGGAATTTAGCACCGTAAGCAAAGCTTACGCCCGTTGGGGAACCTGGTCCGATGTCAACAACGGCTCCAAAAGTGTCGCTGCAGTAATCCATGAATTTACCCGTACCGTTACGCCAGCCGTAGTCAGCACCATCAATAATGTGATTAACACGAGTTGGGCGGTACCAAGGAGTATTTAGATCCCATTCCATGTCTGCGTCAAAAGTAAAGAGTTCACCCTGCTGGTTTACATCAATATCGTACTGGTTGCGGAAACCAGTGGCAATGACATCCCATGTCTTACCTTCCGGATCAATTTGTGCAACGTGACCAAGTGGTGCTTTTGAGCCCACCATAAAGTGTTCGATAGGTTTTAAAAGCTGATCTTCGCCCCATAGTTCTGGTACACGTGAATGACTGTAATCACGTGGCAACTCAGTTTGGTTACCCATAACAACTAAAAGGTGTTTGCCGTCAGGAGATTTGATAATACCATGGGGTCCATGCTCGCCACCGGTGGAATCCAGTTTGCGAATCACATCTATCTTATCGAAACGGTCGTCATTATTGGTATCGCGCAAACGATAAATTCCGGAACCCGTAGGTGTGTTACGGCCGTTAACAACGACATAAAGGCTATCAAAGGCATAACATAAGCCCTGAGCATGACCGAGTAAGGGGAGTGATTTTTCAGCTTTGCTTCGTTTAGCTCCCTTCTTTAGTGTGCTTACTGGTGCATAAGTGATTTGTTCAATTTTTGAAGCATCAAGTTTCTTTCCCGTTGCCGGGGCGGGGAAACGATAAATGCCACCAGTTTGGTCACTGACGATGAGTCTACCCTTATCGTCGGTGCACATTGCTACCCATGAGCCCTGAGACCTGGGGACTGAGTAAAGTAAATCGACTTTGAAGCCATTGGCTATTTTAATGCGTTCTGGTGGAGTGGCCGTACCTTGCGCCATGCCAGTTCCTGCGAAGCTCATGATGAGTGAGCACGAAAAGAGAAATTTTGGTACTAGTTTCATAATTATCCTTTGATGTTTAAATACTTTTACTTTATACGATTATTTCATTTAAGTTTAAATCTTTAAAAATTTAGGCATTTTTTATGACGATAACAACAAGTCTTTGATTTTTTACTAGTTTAATATAATGCTGAAAGCATGACTCAATTTAGCCCAATGGCGTAAGCCTTGGGATAATAATGTACATAGTCATATTATGAATGCTGTAAGCATGGATTAGAGCACTATGCCGTTCCTTCAGAACTCGTGATTTTTTGTTTCACATATACCTAGCTCTCACGAGCTAGGCTAATTATAAGGGTAGGGAAGACTCCTTGCGGAGTCTCCCCTCCTTCCGAACCGTACGTGCGGTTCTCCCGCATACGGCTCTCCAGTCAGTGCTTACTCCGAAGAGACTGAAATTCCAGTTTCCAAACTTCTTCCAGTGAAAAGAAGCCTAGATCTGTAAAGTAGGCTTTATTGTATTTACGAGTATCAATCATGCGATGAGAACCTTTCTTGCGATTATATTTGGCTATAATGCTGCGCAGTCTTCTGCGTGTAAATTCATCTATACCTCGCATTGCATACACAGTGGAGTGCTTGAAGTATTGATACCATCCGACAAGATTTGGCCGAAGGTAAGCAATTATGTCCTCTATTGAGTCCTTATTGCTTCTCCTCGTTTTCTTGCGTATGGCATCTTTGCATTTCTTCAGGCTCTGCTTCCTTGGCCAACGTTTAATGCGATGTGTATTTCGCGTTCTCTCGAAATGGTATCCGAGAAACTCGAAGTACTCGCACTTCTCTGTCATGTCGGCAATTCGCGTTTTTTCTGGATGAAGTTTCAGCCCATTGGCTTTCATCCACCTTCGCGTTTTGCGCAATGCCCTTTTGGCTGATTCTTTACTTTTACACATGATCAGGAAATCGTCTGCATAGCGCACTATCTCGAATCCAGCCTCGGTCATCTTGTGATCAAAGGGATCAAGATAGATATTTGCTAACAGAGGACTGATAATTCCTCCCTGCGGTGTACCTTCTTCAGGTTCCCAATGTTTGAGACCATCAAAGATATTGGCTTTGAGGAATTGTTCGATCAGATCAAGAATTTTACCATCAATGATCTTTTCCTTGACTCGACTCATGAGTTTCTCATGTGGTATAGTATCGAAGTAGCTTTGGATGTCGGCATCCATAACATAGAGATAGCCCTGCTTTAACAATTCATTCACTCGTCTAAGTGCATCCTTGCAACCCAGCTTTGGACGAAATCCAAAACTGTAGGGCGAGAAGTCGATATCAAATATCGGCTCTATCACATGTTTCAGAGCTGTTTGAACTACTCGATCACGCACTGTGGGTATTCCCAGAGGTCTTGTCTTTCGACCATCTCCTTTTGGGATTCCCACACGACGCACTGCACGGGGATCATACCTTCCATCTTGCAGTTCTTCGAGAAGCTTAGCGTTATTATGTTCTAACTCTGACTCGTAGCGTTCAGTTGATATCATATCCACTCCATGTGAGCCCTTATTTGAGCAGACTTTTTCCCAAGCTTCCATGATATTATTCTTACGCATCAACTTATCGGATAAGCTGTACCATTTACCTCTTTCAACTCCTCTATGAAGAGTTTTCAGCATCTGATCCGTCCAGACAGAAGGTGACGCCCACGCTTGTATTTCAACAAAGCGTTCATCTCGTCGTAATATTTGTTTAGCCATTTCTGACATTCTTATATTCCTTCTATTCTTTTCTTCTCAGTTTCACCTTCCTGCCCCCCTTTGCTCCAGTGGCTTTCACCACCTTCATCGCTACTATGAGGGCTCTGACTCCTGCGTGGCGGATTAATCCGTACTGACCACACAGGTCTCCCTACTTAATCCACAACATCTTCATACCATTCCATCACCAATCACCTGTCAGCGTTTATACACCGCTTTTCTTTCCGTCTTTCTTCAGCGTGTACAACTTGAGCAGTTGGCTTACTTCGCCCTCAGGCTACGCAGCTCTTCCTCCCGCTCTCTGGTCTTCGCCATGACACAGCAGGCTCGACACCCTGACCGGCCGAAACGCGTTCGTCATCCTACGGACTGATATTTCGTCTAGGCCCTACTACCCACCCCGTTTCACAACGACGCAGTTGACTTCGACTACAGGGCTGACGGTCAACCCTGACGAGGTCTTTCACCTCGCTGATGTTGTGTACGCATAGGCGTACTATACCGTGCTTTCAGCACTCAAAAGTAAATCTAATTCATCGCCAGATTAATAGTCGCTTGGTCAAGAGCTTTGCCAGATAGGCGGATAAAGAGCATTTACCCATACGCCAGTATCTTGCAGAGAGCTCAAGAAGGACAGCCTCCTTCTCGTATGCGAATTATCATGCCTGTGGGTAATCGTGTTGATTTTCATATTCAAAAAAAATGAGCTCTATGCAATCGTTTTGAGACTCTTTAAGCTTGGGCTGTCATTGGATTTTTTGATTCGTTCAATCAAGTCCTTCAAATCCTGCGCCTTTTGTTTACTTAGGTGTTTGGGGAAACCTTCTTCTTCATTTTCGAAATATTCGATAATATCTTGCAAATTCGCTATATATTTCTTCGCATGAGCACCATAAGAATCCACGTACTTTATTAATTCTTTGATGCGTTTTTGACTGCCGTGCTTTTTTTGATTCTTAATGTAATCCACAGTTAAGCCCAAACCCACATCCACTTTGTGCGTACATAAGAGCTTTAAACCGGCTGTACGAATCCCATCGGCAAACATAATGCCGCTTGGCGCCGGGGTCTCAATCGCCTCAATAATAGCCGGAAGTATAGGTTTAAGTTCTTCGAACTCGATATTTTCATAAACGCTCCCAAGATTTGATCTTGCTCGGCCATCGTCATTTTTCAAACCGAGTTGTACCGCCTTCAAGAGTTCTTTTTTATCCACGCCCTTAAGAGATTTCCCCAAAAGCCCCGTTCGTCGACTGAACAAGGCAAAACAGAGGTAACGCTGAAGCATTCCCCGTGGATCTTCCGGGGATGTCTCTGCAAACATTTTGAGCATTTTCGGTACGGCTTTGATTGAAGCTTGACCAATGGCTGCAAGGGCATCTGCCGCTTTTATACGAAGCCACAAGTCGGGGTGATCTAACAAGCGAATCAAGTACGGAACGGCGATTTGGGCTCTGCCTCTCAGATGAATCATAAGTTCACAGACTCCTAAGGACGCGTACAGGTCACTTGAATCCAAAAGTTCTAAATAAGGCCTGAGGTCTTTGGGGTTTCTTTTGGCCAATTCACTGGCGGCTCGAATCCTCATCACTGGTGACCAAGATCTAAGTGATAAAACTAAAGCTTTATCACTTCTTTCACTCAAGAATTTGTCCTTATTTTTTTTAGTCCAACCACGCCCCAAGGCAACGACACATTCTGCTTCTGAACTGGACATTTGGGGGATAACTTGTGACTTCTTTCCGCTTAAGTAGATTTGGCGTTTCGATTGTGCGTAGGCTAAGGCCATAACACCAGTCGTATCCCAATTTCTGTAGGCATCCTTCTGATCCTTGGGTGCCCCCTGATGAATGAAACCACCATCCCAGCGCCGGGCTAGGTCATAATACCAAGCGTACTCACGCATCCAAGCACCACTTGCTTGGGGGCCGGAAAGAGCTACAGATGACATAGCCCATTGAATATTAAAGAAATTGCCTGTGTGCCCCATTTCACGTTCATCCGAATGAGTCGCCACACTCATTCGAGAAAAGTATTCTGCCGCTTCGGCATCATTCAATAAATTATACAAAACTGCCGCCATGCCATTTTTGCCATTATCATCATGAGTTTGTGTCCAGGGATGATGGTCACCATAGGGAATAGCCCCCTTGCCCACATAAAATCGCAATAACTTACAGCTTTTATCTATGGCTGTATCAATTTGAGAATTGTGTACACCGGCTTTACGTGCAAGAACCAAAGATATTGTTAGCGGAACTCCGGGCGCATTCATCATGCCATAGCCTCTTAAGCGACCATTGGGATCCACAAACTTATGCCCCCAAGAACCTACGGGACTCTGCCCCTCGACAATTTCCATGGTTATGCGCTTCAAGTCTTTTAAGTAGCGTTTATCCCCTGTAGCAATCGTGTACTCGGAAATAAGACTTGTAACGGGGCCATAAAACCATGAGTAATAACTATTCGTTCGGATACCTTGATATTTTGCGGCTTCCGCAACTTCTTTTTTGATTAGAGTTAAATAGTGCGTGACCGAAAACCCAGTGTTTATGAGTTTGTTGATGATTTTAAGTTAATATAAAAATTCAAAATATGGCTATACGTGTCGTGCAGTCATAGTATTATCATTTTTTTAAGGCCTAGGCGTCAGAACAAAGGCTTTTTTTCTATTTATTCACTAAGTCAAGGCAGGAGAAAGTACGTCGTGAATGGCGTTTTTATTATTATGAAGAGCTTTAAGCGCTTTTTCTTTTTCTACGTAGGACTTTGATTTCTCTGGCCATGATGATAGCACCAAGATGATGGATATTACTGGCACTTATCGCCATAGCGGCATAACGTTCGAAATTAGGAGTACCCTTATCAGGGCATCGGTCAAAACCATGACTTTCAAGAGCGTTAATAGCTGATTCAACTGCGGGGTGTTGTTTGCGAGCGACGACAAAGGCCTCCTTACTTTCACGCTCTTGAGCAGCTTTATTTCGGCGACCTTTTACAGGGAGGTGAGCTCTTACCTCTAATGCTTCAATGCGGGAGTGATTATTTTGACCATCCTTATCTACCTTTGAATAAAAACCCTTATCAAAACTCATCGATGTCAGCCCAGGGTACAGCTCCTTACTTTTACGAACCATTTCAACCGCCACGTCTTTATCCTGCTCGCCCTTCATGATCCTATGGTCGAGAATAAAGCCAAACTGATCTTCAACTACACATACCTTCACGCCAGTTCCTGACGATCCCAGCTTTTCCTTTGCATATCCATTCTGTGTGAGGTTCAAAAATCGAATACACCTTTTCATCGGGTGAAATAGTCTCTCCATTAAGAACTCTACGACTTATTTGCTTAATGAATAAGTCCGTGTAATCCATGTTTAACTGAAGCTTGGGACACTCTTCATCTAAAGAATTCTGGAGAGTTCTTGCTTTGAGTAAATGAGCTCGAGCCACACTAAGGTAATCCTTAATTATCTCCTCTATTTCTAAGCGACGTTTTTCCTTTCGCTCTTCTTTCTTCGAGTTAGAGTGACGCATCTTGCTCAGTTTATTATAAAGGCTATGGAATTTCTTTTGCTGGCTTTTTACTTCACGCCAGCCAGTGATTTTCAAAGATGAAGCCAATTTGCCTCCGATGCTCAATACTTTGCGTACAGAATCTTTTAATAGATTCAAATCAGTGGGGAAATGAACATTCGTTTCAAAACAAAAGAATCGCAACGACTATGTAATTCTCGTTCTTCTGGGAAAAGTAATTCATGGCTGAAAGCAACTACGAGCTTACTAATTTTATTGGCAATTTCTTTTGTAAAAAGGCTAACGTTATCGTGTATGTTTGGCGTCCTGTAACTATGTCGACATCACAAAAAAGATCAACTCCACAGATCTCCCGAATTTTGTGATGATAATCATAGCAACTTTTGAGCTTGTCATAATCCCAATTACAGCTCAAACGCAAAGTGCCTAAAACAAAAACAACCCAGAGATCCATTCCTTTACGTCCATCATTCCAGGATGTTCCTTTAGGAACTAATTCAGACAAAACATCTTGGATTTCTTTGAGTAAAACTTTGTTTCGATAAATTTCTTGTAAACCACGAAGAGTTTTGGTTATTTCATCACGGCAGTATGTGTCGAGTCTCACTTGTTCAATTGGCGTGACTCCGAGAAGTGGGTTTTCTCCTAATTCTGCTTGTGTACTTGTAAAATTACGCATGCTATATGACACCTTGGGTTCTTTTATTTTATCTGTATCCTATTGGATAAAAGTAGTTTATGATGAAGTACTATACATTTAAACAAAAGTTTTATAGGGTGCTTTAATACTGTTTTCTAGAAAAACTCACAACTTATTTTCCTTATAAATTATTATACTTAAAAGACTTAGGTTCATTTCGGTCAGGCACTAAATAGCTAGGATCACCACTTGCAAGAAGTGCGAGTGCATTGGATGAACGCACAATCCAATTGGAACGCCTCTTATTTTTCTTTAAGTCTTGAGCAATGAATTCACAGGCCTGCTTTAAAATCATATCGGACTTGGAGCAATTAAAAGGAGCCGTAGATGAATATTTCCCTATACTTTGCAGTTTTAAATTAACTGAGAGATTTTTTCCTTGTCGCCAAACGAGAAGTTCTAAGCCCCCCTTCTTTGCCTCTGCATTGGCAATCGCCCGGCCAAAGACCCTACGCGGATCATCATTGAACTTTTCTCTTCCTACGCCGAGCACCACATCTCCAACAAATAACTTTTTGTACGCGGGAGAAGATTTTTCAACTGCAGTCACATAAATCTGCCGAGCTTCAGAAGTCGAATATTTATCACTATAGATCCAACCGCGAGCCCCAGTTGGCCCCAGATTCCAGTCTTTGACCCCCTTTGCGGGTACGCCCTGCCCCTGAGTTAAATCAGGGGCTTTTGCTGTGAGCAATAAGGGAAAGATTAAACTGATCATTAGGTAATGTATAGGAAAGGTTTTCATTATTTCTGCTCCTTTTGCAGTGTATAAATTTGTTTTGCAAAAGCTTCGCCAATTTGTGCCATCGTTTTAGCGCAACCCAAATAATGATAGCCTGCGTTGGACGCCCCACGCGCAAAGAGTTCTTCATCTTCTTTAGAGATCAGTTCTGCGCGGTATTTTTCAATGAATTGCTTTTGCTCTTTGGCATTCATCTTGCCATCTTTATTGGCGTGGTTTTTGTTCTTTGTTCGCAATAAATAAGCCATTTGACGCAGCTTACTGCGTTTTTCGTCTATGACGCCCAAGCGCTCGTCCCAATACAAGGCGGTTTGCACCAAAGCTACATTTCCTTTAAACTCATTCTTTTGAGCAGGTGCCGCCATGGCGTCTCTAAAGTCCTGATGGCGTTCGTTGTTTATTCCTCCAACTCCAATAACTCCAATGCAAACAGGCAATTTAGGGGCCTTTAAATCTTTGCGGAGATCGCGAATTAAATGTTCTAAATTATTAGTGTAAGCATCAAAGCGCTTTCCCTTAGCACCCTTTTGTAAATATGGATAGACATCACGATTGACAATATCATTCCAGCCTTGAAACCACACAAAACCGGCGAGTTCATAGCCCTGACTGGATTTATACCTAGGGTAAACACGTCTAATATCTTTAAGTACAGTATTAATATGATTGATCATGAGCCGATAATAATGACCAGTATCCTTCTCTAATTGCTTTTTTTGCTCGACTGTATCGTAGCGTTTTTTCTTTATATCCATTTTATTTGGGATATAGGGCCCTGCACTTGGAGGTCGAAAATCTTTAAAAAGCGATTTGCCGCCCCAAGCCGTTTTGATAATCAAAACCGGCTCCTTGAGCAAGTCATGCATGACGATACCAAAAGTAAACTCAGGGCCGATTTTATCATCCGAAACCTTGGGATTGCGCCTTGCGCCAAAACCGCTCGTCAAAGGTCCGTGGCTTTCCATATTATTATTGCCATTACCTGTTAAATAAGAGATAAAAACCTCATCGCAGACCTTAATCTTGGATCGTTTTTCGTGCATCTTTTTATAGAGATCTAAGGTTTTTGGATCCTCTTTCATATAATCAATCACCGAGGCCTTGGCATGCCCTTGCATATTGGACTGGCCAGCCAAGATAAACACTTTTAGCGGCTTGGCTTCTATTCCAAAAACAACTAACAAACTAATTAAGGCATAAAAAAATTTCATTAACACATCCCATTATTGACAATAATTCACTCTCTTAAACGTACTAAGAAGATCTTTATTGTGATCAGCTTATTTATTAGCAATATCTTAACATATAGTCAGGCTCCTAATACAATTGTCATGAAATTCTATTGCGTGACTAGAGCTCTACTAATAGATGAGTTTTAACTATATTTTGATAAGCTGTCATTTTATTGATTTAGACGATAATATTCTTTGCAAAATCCTTATAAACAATCAATTAACTATCAGAGATGATGACATGAATAAAGGTAGTGTCCCAAATTTTCTGTAAATTCTGCTATTGCTCTACTTTAAGAGTTATGAATAGCTTCCGAGACTTCGCGAGAATGGGAACTTTCTCGTCGGAGCGAAATTGAGGAAGTTGTTTGTAACTCGGGGTAAAGAAGATGCAGAGTGGTGTTGTACCAAAACAACCCACAAGGAATTATTATGCACCACTCTACACAAGAAAACAGTAGCGTCTTATTAGAAATGATCCAACAAGTTACAGAAAACGGCGAAAGCGGAATGCTTGAAGCGATGAGAGTTTTATTAAATGAAGCGATGAAAGTGGAGAGAAGTAATTCTCTTGAAGCTGATCCATATGAACGTAATGAAAGTCGCTTGGGTTATGCTAATGGCTATAAAAATAAAACTGTAAACACTCGACTTGGAGCAATGAAGCTTAATATCCCTCAAGTCAGAGGTGAAATTGATTTTTATCCAAGTTCTTTGGAGAAAGGCTTGCGAAGTGAACGAGCTTTAATGACAGCTATGGCAGAGAGTTATATTCAGGGGACATCGACTAGAAAGGTGACTAAACTTTTAGAGAAAATATGTGGTCTATCTGTAAGTAAATCACAGGTATCCCGTGTGGTAACTGAGCTAGATGAGAGTTTAGAAAAGTGGCGCAACCGTCCTTTAGGTAAATATTCTTATCTTTTGGTGGATGCGAGATACGAGAAGGTTAGAGTAGATAAGACTGTTCGAGATTGTGCTTTACTTATTGCCTATGGAATAGATGAATCAGGAAAACGTTCAGTCCTCGGAACAAGTGTTTCTTTAAGTGAAGCGGAAGTTCATTGGAGGAACTTTTTTCTGTCATTGAATGCTCGAGGACTCCATGGCCTCAAGATGATTACCAGTGATAGTCATTCGGGCCTAAAAGCAGCGTTAAAGACTGTATTTGGTTCTATCCCATGGCAGAGATGTCAATTTCACTTACAGCAAAATGCTGGTGCTTATGTCCCTAAGAAAGCTATGCGCTCAGAAGTAGCTCAAGATATTAGAGATATCTTTAATGCACCTTCAAAGCTTGAGGCTGAAAGGCTTTTAAAGCTTACTTGCTTAAAGTATGAAGAAAAGGCTTCACATTTATCTGAATGGATGGAATCTGCACTTCCTGAAGGCTTTTCTGTATTCGATCTCGAGCGTTCTTGTTGGACAAAACTGAGAACGACCAATATGGTTGAAAGACAGAATCGAGAAATTCTCAGGCGAACTAGAACCGTATCTATATTCCCAAATGAAGCTTCACTTCTTAGATTAGCATCCGCTATTCTTATGGAATTAGATGAAACCTGGATAGCTACAAAAAGAGTTTATCTATCTGTTTAACTAAAATTGGTCAACACCAATTTACAGAAACAACGGGACTCTATCTGAATAAAACTACATTTTCCATTCTTAAAAGGACAGGAATATTTCTACTGTTCACTTTGTCCTTGCTAAGTTTTGCGGAGACCGAAACATCACTTTCTCTGAAAGGGAAACAATTAGAATCAAGTTATGAATCATCAATGATTCAATTACAAAAAGAACTTCTTCGTCCGGTTAATAAGCTGAACACAAATTCGCAGCGAGAAGCTTTTCTTACGCAAGAAACATACGATGCAAAATTAGCCAAATTTGTCGTTTTAAATGAGGCTAGCCCTCAAGGCTTAGCTGAGTTTGCACAACAAAGCAGTGCTCAAGAAAAATTAATTGACGACTTATTATCTGATTCCCGATTAATGATTCAAATGTTGATTGCTGATGGCGCAAAACGTCCATCAAAAGGAAGAAGTTTTGGTTCCGCGCAGTATGGACCCGCGATAAAAATTTATAAAGGTATTCGCCATGCGCACCCTGGAGCTGAGTCTGGTTTATTTCAAAGATTAGCCCTAGCCATTAGTTTGGAACACTCCGTTCCCATCAAACAGAGTAATCCATTGGCAAAACTTGAGGCTCCTGAATTTGTCGACCCAATTAAAAGATATAAGCATTATGAACAAGCTTACATGAAGGGAGAGCTGGATTCTAAGTTCTCTAAATTAAGTATTTGGGAATTACGCATGGTGGTGAATGGCGATGAGCCCAATGAGACTCTAGCCTGGGGCCGAAAAATGATGCGTAACTATCGCCCCGATCATATTACTTCGACTAATGAAGCATGGCGTTATGTTCGCATCGTAAGTACAGATGTTAAATACGGCTCTGGTGATGTCAAATATGATTTGTCTGAATTACAAAAATACCAAAATATATTGATGAATGGTGGGATCTGCGGACGACGAGCTTTTTTTGGTCGCTTTATCCTTCGCGCTTTTGGTGTACCTACAATTGCGCGTCCTAGTCGTGGACATGGTGCTTTAGCCCGTTTCACGAGCGATGGCTGGGTCGTTTGCCTTGGTGGTGGCTGGGGTGCAGGTTGGACAAAAACCCTCTATGTCAAAGATAAAGATTTTCTTTCCAGCACACAGGCTCGTAAGGCCCCTTATGAATTCATACAAGTCAAGCGTGCTCAATGGGCTGGAGATGTGAGTGGAGAAAAAAGGGTTTATGGAGTACACGACAAAGAAAAACCAGGTTTATGGAATCAGAGAGCTTTAGATAAACAAGCCATGATTATTGAAAAATTAAAATCAACAACTCTCAAAGCTGTAGGAGCTAACTTAGGAGAAGCCGACGGCAAAGCTTATGATAAAAAAATGGCTGCGCAACTCACTACATTAGCTAAAAAAGTATTGTACCATATTGATGGCAGTATTTCTATTCCTGCTTCAGCTTACAAGGAAAATGAAGCTAAAGGTATTACGACAATGAAAAACTTTGAACAGGGTTTTCAAGTATTTTTACCACGCTTTGATTTAAAGGGCATAACGCTTTTACGCGGTGGCTCATGGAAAGGTGATGAAAAAGCCTGTTCATCTGGGTGGCGCTTACCAAGTAGTGGTTATGGCCGGTATGAAAACTGGGGCTTTAGAGCTGCTTTAAGCCATGATGGTGGAGCTCCCTCCAAAGAACTCTCTATAAAGATTAACGATGAGCTCAAGATTGACTTTGTCTATATTAAGCCAGGATCATTTGTAATGGGGGGAGAAAGTAAAACAGATGGTAAATGGCATTGTGTGGAACTTCCTAAACACAAAGTCAATATAACAAAAGGCTTCTATATGGGGAAGTATGAAATCACTCAAGCTCAGTTCGAGGCTATCATGGGCTACAATTCTAGTCGCTCTACTAAGGGCTCCAATTACCCAGCCGATAATATCTCATGGCAAGAGGCTTTAAAGTTTTGCGAAAATCTCTCTCTGAAAACGAAACGCGATATTCGCTTACCTACTGAAGCTGAATGGGAATTTGCCGCTCGGGCTGGAAGTACGAACAAATGGTTTTTTGGCAGAGACTCATCACTCTTGGAAAGCTATGCTTGGGCCAAGAGCAATGGGGCCAACAAGTCCCATGAAGTGGGTCAAAAAAAGGCCAACCCCTGGGGCCTTTACGATATCTATGGGAATGTTCTCGAAAGAGTAGCTGATACCTACGATAAAAACTATTACGCCCAAAGTCCCAAAAATGATCCTCAGGGACCGCTTCAAGCAGTATACACGGAATTTGAATATGAAATCAATGTTGATAAAGCTGGGGATTACCTGCTAAGTTGCTTAGTCCTGACGAATAAGCATAGTCAAAACCTTTCTCTTGAGTTAAACCAAACAAGCCACGAAATCAACTTACCCTTTACTCTAGGAGAATGGCAAGACAGTGCTCCAATTAAGGTAAAACTCAATCCTGGTAAAAACATCCTGAAGTTCCAACGCAATCAGCCTCCCCAAAGTGGTATTGCCCTCAAATCTATTTCTCTAAAACCTATACCTTGAGCCAGCGGCGATACCTTGAGCCAGCGGCGATACCTTGAGCCAGCGGCGATACCTTGAGCCAGCGGCGATACCTTGAGCCAGCGGCGATACCTTGAGCCAGCGGCGATACCTTGAGCCAGCGGCGATACCTTGAGCCGGCGGCGATACCTTGAGCCAGCGCCGATACCTTCTCTTACTTAAACAAACTTGGTAACCACAGCGAAATCTGTGGTATGTAGGCCACCAACAACAGAACAATTAAGTTACAGGCTAAATAAGGAAATAAAGCCTTGATCACTTTTTTCAGCGGTGTCTCGGCTATTTCAGAAGCAACAAAGAGACAAACACCTACCGGAGGTGTAGTTAAACCAATCATTAGGTTGAGCACCGCCATCACACCAAAGTGAACTGGATCCATTCCTACGCCCTCGGCTACTTTTAAGAGTGAAGGAAAAAGAATAATAAGTGCCGCAATTGTCTCCATAAAACTCCCAACAAAAAGCAAGAGAATATTGATAAAGAGGATCACCAAAATGGGATTATCAGTTATTGATAAAATTCCATTAGCGAGCATTTGAGGAATATTTTCACTGGCGAGAATCCACGCAAAAACATTCGCCATGCCCACCAAGGTCATTAAGGCCGCGGTTCCCAAAACCGTATCAAGTAAAATTATCGGGAGCTTTTTAAAACTCAGTGTCTTGTACACAAATAAACCCACAAACAAAGCATAAAGAGACGCTACAATCGAGGCCTCCGTAGGCGTAAAGATCCCGCCGATGATGCCGTAAAGAATTATCACCACGAGAAGCAGTGCCCAAAAAGCGGCCTTTCCTTCCAGTAGGAGGCGCTTAAAGCTAAACTTCTCTCCCTTGGGATAATTTTTCATAATGGAAATAATGTAGGTCGTTGCGAGCATCGCAGCACCAAGCAACAAACCGGGGATCGCTCCCGCCAAGAACATTTTTCCCACTGAAATACTAGTCAAAGAACCCACGATAATCATCGGCACACTTGGAGGAATAATCGGTCCTACAGTAGATGATGCAGCCGTAACCGCAGCCGCGAAAGGCTTATCGTAACCACGCTTAGCCATACCTGGGATCATCACTGCCCCAATACTAGTCGTGTCGGCAATCGCCGTGCCTGAAATACCGCCAAAGATCATGGAGCCGCCGACATTGGCGAGGCCGAGGCCTCCGCGTATATGCCCAAATAAGGCATCACTGAATTTAATTATTTTATTAGTTATATCACCCGCATTCATCAAATTCCCTGCAAGGATAAATCCGGGTATACAAAGGAGTACAAAAGAGTCCATACCCGCATAAAAACGTTGAGGTAAAATGGTGAGGGGTATATCAGCCATAATAAGGTAGGTCATTGTGGATATACCTAATGAAAAAGCAATGGGAAAGCCAATAAAAAGCAATACGGCAAAAATCCCTAGTAGTAATCCAATTTCCATCTTAAACCTCCTCTTTGATCATGAGTGATAAAGCATCTCTCAAAATTAATAGGATGGTACAAAGAGCGACGAGGCCAAAGAAAATAACTGTCGACGAAAAAATGAGACTCATATTCACTGTCATGGCTGGTGATGTTTGGCGACTGCCTACTTGAGTGTACTTCCAGGCAAAAGGAATAATAATGACACTGAAACCCGTCAGTAAAAAATTAAAAAACAAATTGCAAATCAAAGTGCCTTTTTTCGATAAACGATGATGAAATAATTCCAGGTTCACATGACGTCCCTTAATGATCACCGTAGCCGATGCAAAGACAATTGAGAAGATAAAAAGAAAGCGCGACAACTCTTCCGTCCACACGGGCGCTTGTGGTAAAGCGTAGCGCGCAATAATTTGAAATAAGACCACAAAAATGATGCCGCCTAAGCACAAAACAGCGAGGCTATTGAAGAAAAGCTGCAGACATTTTAAAATGCCATCCACTAAGGCTTTACAAGTTTTAGTTTTTGATTTTTTCAAGAAGAGCCTTTTGTTCAGCTGTTAAACTTTCCATAACGGCTACTTTGGCGATTTCCGCAAAGGCCTTTTGATCGGAGTCAACCAAAGTCATACCCGCCTTAGTGAGTTTTTCTTTGAGCTTTTCTTCTTCTGCTAAAAAGAGTTCGTTTTCATAAGTCTGCATATCCACTGCCGCTTGCTTAACAATTGCCTGGAGTTCCGGAGGCATGCTATTGAGCTTTACCTCTCCGATGACAACATAAATCCAGCTTCTCACGTGAGCTGTCATATTGATGCA